>CAMWPF010000175.1 GCA_947176045.1 uncultured Treponema sp.
CGTCTGAGTCTACTGCGAGCTGCGCGAGATATTGCTGAATCCTGCCTGCCAATTCGAGCCGGAGCTTGAGATGTTGTCAAGCAGCAACGAGAGGTTTCCGATTGTCTCCGCGAACTGCCTCGCGTCCTTGATGTTTCCCGGAGCGTACAGGATGACCGTCTTGCAGTGGTCGAGGAACGGATGGTTCTCTCCGTACACGTCCACTATCTGGTTCAGAGACTGGCTCACGATGAAGAACGTTACGCCGTATCCCGCAAGGATTCCCGCGTTCAGCGCGATGTCCGGGAAGTAGCCGAGCACCGGGAATTCGTCAAGCAGGAACAGGCACGGAACCTTGAGCTTCACGTCATTCGCATTCGTCGTCCCCGCAGAGAATTTCTTTATCATGAACGTGATTATCATTCTGAACACCGGCGAAATCCGATTGATGTGGTTGTACGGCACAATCAGGTACAGGCTGATTCCGTTCACACCGTCAACAAAATCATCCACGCTGAAGTCGGAGCATGATGTTGCTGATGCAAGGAGCGGATCCTGAAACAATGAAATCTTGCTGAACACGGTGGAGTACGTCGAGGAGCGCTCCTTCGCATTCTGCGTCTCGCTGCGGTTTGCAGCCTTGACGACAAGCTCATGGATAAGCGGGCTTTCCCTGCCCGCATCGTCAATATGAATGCCCGGCGCGCGCATGGCATCAAGCATCGCCTTCCCGCAGCCGCCGCCCTCATCTTCATCTCCGCCGTCGTCATCATCCGTCTTTGCCTGGCTGAATATGTCCAGCACCGTCGAGAGGTTCTTTTTCTCCCACGGAATGTCCCGCGAAAACCGCACGTGCATGACGACGCCCGCAAAAATATCGCGCGCCGTGTTGTTGAAGTACTGGGCTGCCTCGTTAGATGCCGACTTCGCATTGTCAGCTCCGAAGAATATTTCCGCAATCATGTCAGCCCAGCTGAACGCCTCACTCGGGGAATCGGGAATCTCATGCAGCGGATTGTAGCGCGCCGTATTCCCGTCCTCGTCAAGCGGCCGGAACGGAATGCACGTGCTGAATTTGCTCCGCCAGCCGGCAGTCGCCGCCCAGTTCTCGCCTTTCGGGTCGAATATCACCATCGAGCCGCGCCCTTTCACAGCCTTCCTTCCGATCTTCTTATCCTTCGCATAGTACGGAACGCCGTAGCTCAGGCACGTCGGAATGACGGTCGATACGCCCTTGCCGCTCCGTGTCGGCGCGATCATCCACGTGTTCGTCCGCCCTGAATGGCAGACAAGCGGCGCGACATGAGGCTTCCGCGTCAGAATATTCTTTGGAAGGCTGAGGACGGGCGAGCCTTTCTCCTTGTCCAGACGGAATCCGACGTGCGCCGTGCTCAGCTGTCCGCACACCACGCCGCGCTCCTGAATCATTCCGAACATCTCCAAATCCTTGCGCGTCGCCCACCGCGCCGTCCCGTGGATATGCTGGTTCTTCTGATGCGCGGAGACGATGATGCTTGTTATGACGAAGATGAGGACGGCAAGCACCAGCCCGAAGAATGCCGCAGGGACGGCCTGAAAGAAATAATAGGAATACACATCGTTGAATGCGTACTTGAACATTCCGAGGAGGAACATGAGCGGGCTGTAGATGCGGTAGCCGTTCCGCAGAACGAATAGAGGCCTTCCGATGACGGCAGGATCGTAGTTCATCAGCGGCGCAAATTTCTGTGTTGTGATGAACAGTCCGATGAGTATGCTGAGGATGGGGACGATCCAGTTGAGCGCCGCAAGCCAGTACACCCTGCTGCGGCAGTCCGGGTCTCCGCGCGAGAATTCCTCTTTGTCCTTCAAGACAGCTTCCTTCCGGGCGGGCAGAAAAGATGCCTTTGCTTCAAAGTATGTAAAAATGATAATGAAAATTTGTAATTTATACAATATATTGCTTGACCGGGAGTTCTTCTTATGTTCTTTCCTCTGCAACTTGAAAAACAAACTTGACAAATCAAAACTGTGCCGCTATACTACAGGCATGAACGACAGGAACTGGGGAGGCAGGCGGGACGGCGCAGGAAGAAAGGCGACAGGGCGGAACAAGGTCAACATCACGCTTACCCTCACAAAAAATGAGGCGGAACTTCTCAAGAGGCAGGCGGAAGAAAGCGGTCTGTCCGTCAGCAGGTTCATTGCGGAACGCCTGCACCTCGGCATCCTGCCGGAGAACCTTACAGGAGGAAGAAGGCTGTGCTGACGGCAGCACGGAACGACACCAAGACAACCCTTCTTCACGGGGAGCAGCTTTGATTTTTTACACCCCGAGGAAGGATTCCACCGCCAGCATTACACAGAATTATCCGGGAAGCTAGAGTAATTTTTGCTGTAAAAAGCCGCAGGACGGCAAGACAAACAAATCTTCAAGGAGCAAGAATTATGACAGTGGCAGAACTGAAAGCATTGTTTCCCAACACGCACTTCATCAAGACAAAAACACACATCGACAGACCTGTCATCGCACTCATGCAGCAGGAATTCATCCCTGATGCGGACACGCCTGAGTTTCCCGGGCTTGACATCGGAACATCGCGGCTCTACCCGCTCTCCATCACAGCCTATCCCGCCGTGCTTGCCAGCATGACGGCAATGGAGGCCGGCGCATGGGCGGTAGGAAAATGCATCCGGGAGCACTGGGAAATCACCAAGGACAACATCGAAAGCTGCCTCGCAAACCTCGAGATGGATTTTTAGGCGGGAGGCTCAGCATGAAACGACAGCTTATGACATCCGCCGTCTGCACCGTTGCCGTCGCGCTCATCTTGTCCGGCTGCGCATCGCTCGCAAGCCTGACCGCGCAGGAACCGTGCCAGGAGACAGAAGCAGAAAAAGAAATCTCCTATCCGTTCACCGTTCACGGAGTGCATGGAAGACGCCTGATTTCAGTTACGTTCACAGACTCATCGCACCTGACCGTATCGGTTCCCACTGTCTCCGTGGCAGACGACATCAGCTATACATGGGAAATGCACAGTACGCTCTATTCATGGAAGCGCGGGCATTCCGATATGCAGCTGTGCGGCATATCGCTGAAAGTGCAGCACGAAAGCGACGGATTCGGCGACTTCATCCAGTTCTGCCGGAAAGGGGACTTCACCAAGCCGATTTCAGACCCGCAGAACTTCCACGAGCGGCGCACGAAGAACAAGCTGTACATCATGGACTTCTTCGGATGGCACCTGACCGGCGACAACTTCGATGAAGAGTACGACTTCTTCTACAGCTCGCTTCCGAACATCTCGTTCCCGAACGCGGAATTCAAAAGGGAGGTTGAGCGGGAAAACAGCAGATACAGGAAGAAGACCGGCGGCACAAATTCCATCAGAAACCGCCGGGACTGAATGAAAGGCTGCAAAAATATAGACCGACACGTGTCGGTTGCTTGCAAGGCGCGGAACTTTCCGCAATAATGAACGGACAGCTTGAGGAGGCTGAAAAAATGAAAAAATTAGTTATCAGTTTGTCTGCTGCTCTTGCAGCTGCGACAATGGCGTTTGGACAGCCGGTTCCTGAAAACAGGAGTCTGTATGTCGGTGTCTGGAAATTTGCAGAGGAAAACAACTACCAAGATGCAGGCAAATACACTAGGCAAATCGAGAGATTCCTAAAAAACGAGATTCTCTCGGACACAAAAATCAACGCAAAAACAGGCGAGACTACTTATGAAAAGTCATTCGACTTTAAAAAAGGAAATTTTCTGGACATCGATTCTGATGAATACCGCATACTGACACCACAACTGAGCAAAACGCTTGCAAGCAACACTCTCCATATCTTTGACTGGAGCATCAGCAGTCAGGACGGCATCATTTCAGTAAAACTTAACAATGCGCTGACTGCAATCGTTGACAAGAACGGAGACTGGACGTCATCGTCAAAATTCCAGAAATCAAAGATTGCAAACGCAAAGAAAATTCAGCAGATGGCGGCAAAAGACATTGAAAAATATCTGGCTGTTTCTGATGATGAATACGAAGCGTACAGGAAGGAGGTAGTGAGCGACATCAACTTCCTTTCTTCTGTTGTTCCAAATATGACGGAGCTTTCCCTTGACGACTTCATCCAGACCAACGGCATTTATGAAATTCCGACGACTATTACGCTGAAAGTCTTTGATGTCAGCAAAAACGACTTTTCTGTAGAAGGATACACGCCTGACAAATATGCCTACAAAATCTATGGAACAAACGGCAGCAACTATATCTGGGGATTCAGCAATGCCACGGTATTCAACAAGGCGAAAAAAGACACGGAATTCTCATGCGCAGGGACGATACGGAGCATAAAAAACAAGATGAACA
>CAMWPF010000176.1 GCA_947176045.1 uncultured Treponema sp.
TATTTGTATATACCGAAAAGGAATACGCAAGGCGCGGCGCGGAACATGCGGCTCTGATTCAAGGGAAGATAAAGAATCCTGACTTCAGCTTCAAAGTGCATCGCTATGGACAGGAAGCAGGAATTTTTCATTCTTTTTGAAGGCACTGTCGCCGCACGTTTTACAAGAAAAGGCTATACCCTCTATAAAAATGAAACTCTTTTTCGTTCCGCCAGCTCCTTCTCTTGACCTTTTCGCAAGAAAACTGTTTTATTTATACATAAGGGATGAATCTGGCTTTTTGGCTCTTCTTCTAGTCCTGCCGGCAATTGAACAGAAAGTGCGGATTCATTTTCGACTTCCGGCAGTTTCTGCCGACGCAAGGAGCAAGGACGCCCGTCCGAACCTATGAAAAAGCACATCCCATTACTG
This sequence comes from uncultured Treponema sp., assembly GCA_947176045.1. Classification (GTDB taxonomy): domain Bacteria; phylum Spirochaetota; class Spirochaetia; order Treponematales; family Treponemataceae; genus Treponema_D. The sequence goes on from CAMWPF010000176.1 coordinate 412, forward strand.
CTTGCATCCGCGCTGCTCGCAGGCTGCGGCATGGAAATTCCAGAAAAAATTTCAATCAAAACGGACGCCGCCTATTCGTTCTGGGCGGGAAATATCCTGAATCAGGATTTTTCGGAATATCTTTCCGTCAAAACGTTCGAGGATCTGATTCCTCCAGCCAACGGAATCACGCCGTCGGTGTACGACTACAATCCGGGCGGCAATTCATCCGTACAGGAATACCTCGTCCACTTCCCCGTCATGGAAATTCCGATCGACGTCGGCTCCTATCTGGAGGACATGGACTTTTCCACGCAGCTTGCGGATATGTCCTTCAACCAGAAAATCGCAATCCCCGCTTTGAGCGGCGAACCGAAAGAGTATCGTGAAGTCCTGAACTTGAACAAGACCATCAATGAAAACCTCTCCTTTGGCAATCTCAGCTCCTTCCCATTTCCAGGACAGACTGCCGAAACCCTTTCTCTGGAGCCGGTGAATGTAAAAATATCGTCGGCATCAGGAAATGACGACGATAAAATCGAACATATAAAGTACAAGTCCGGCTCCCTCGACATCACGCTCGCGCCGCAAGATGGAACAATTCCACAGGAATTTGAAACGCGTGTAACAGCGACGCTCAGAACTGCCGCCGGACAAGAATCGACCTCAGACGAAGTTACGACACATGGCTCCGATCCGATTGCAATCAAAATCCCGCTTGACGGAATGGAACTGTCCGAAAAATTCCAGCTTATATTTGAAGGCAGCGCAAACGGACAAGGAAACGAGCAATCCTATATATTCGACGCAACTGCAAAAATCAGCGATGACGCGCAGATTGAAGAAGTGAAAAACATCTCGATGACGTTGAGCGACGATGCCGCAATCACACTGCATCAGACAATCGACAGGCCCGGCGACGACACGTTCGTACAGTGCGTCATTTCGGAAGGCTCGCTCGACATCTCCGCCGACCTGCCGAGCGGCTACAAAGGAATCGAACTCGTGCCGGACATCGCGCTTTCCGGCGGCCTGTCCGCGGAAAATTCCGACTTCGAAGATGCAGAAGGCGACGGCCTCCTGCACAAGACGCTGGATCTCGCCGGAAGGACGCTTGAAAACAAGGCCGTTTCTCTGGACGGCACAATCAAAGTTCTGCTCAGCCATGCGGACATCACGTTCTCCGACGGCAGCGAGGACGACGCGCTCATCATCAAGGCCGGACTCACCGTTTCACGCGCGGAATCCGTAACCGTCGCCCTTCCAGACCTTTCCGACAAGCTGCATACCGAAGTTTCGCAGGAATTTCCGAAAGATATGCAGGATCATGTGGAATCCATAACGCTTGAACGCGCAGGAATCAAAATCGACTACACAAACACGCTGCCGGAAGGCAACGACATCAGCATAACCGCCGCCTCCGCGCTTTTGAATCTGGATAAAGGCGGAACCATCGCCGCCGGCAAGACCGACCAAACGGCGGAACTGGTTTCTGACTCGGAAGCCGTCATACGGCTGGCGGACCATTCGGAAATCGACTTTACGGCAGATCTGCGTATGCCCGGCATGACGGACGGGAAGCCAGAATTGACGCTCCGCAACATCGAGCTTGGAAAAGAATATGAAATCTCCGCGGACATAACGCCCGTCTTCGACTGGAAGAAAGTTGCCATCAAGACAGACGGATTGGACAGCATTGAAGGAGAAATTGGCACGGGAATCAATCTGACGGAATTGTTCTCCGGCCTGACGGACAAGCTCGGCGACAGCGACTTCATCGACTGCATCGCGCTCGAAACGCTGCCGCTGTTTGTATATGCAGCAGCGCCGAAAGAGCTGGCAGCGTTCGAAGACATTTCGTTCAATGGAGAAATCTCCGTATCTGCCGGAAATTCCGAACAGACGATTTTAGACGGCGGCATGAATCTGAAAGACCTTCCGCCACTGATTCCAGATGAAAACGGCATGGTTGCAGCCAGATTGTCGCCGGACGACGCGTCGGCGTATAAGGATATTGCAGAACTGTTCAACAACAAGGACGGCGATCTTTCCATCACCTATGCCATACAGATCGCCGGATTGGATGCGTCGGACGGCTCCATCACCATTACGCGGGAAGAATTCGACGCGGTGGCGGACAATTCCGGCAGCCTCAGCACGAGCGTCGCAGTCGTGATACGGCTGGAAATTCCGCTCGAAGTGAAAATCACACACGATACCTATCTTGATATAAAGGCGCTCGCCGACATGGATGACGACGATTTGTTCAGCCGTTCGGAAGAAACCGACATTTCCAACATAGAAGAATACATCGACGTCGTGGAACAGGCGAAAATCGTGTACAACGTCGGCGACACATTCTTGAAGTACAGCGGAAACTCAAGCAACATGACGATTTCGCTCAATGACAGCCTGCTGACAGACGGCGGATTGAAGCTGGAGCTGCCAGCAGGCAGAAACAACAGCGAAATGACAGTCCAGATGGACGACTTGAAGACGATTCTGAAAACCTGCCCGTTCTCGCCGGACGTGCGTTTGAATTTTCCTGAAGGAACCATCATCGTCCCGCGCGATGCAAAAATCAGCATACGGCTCGGCCTGCAAGTCAAAACGAACGGAACGGTAACTGTATATGGGCAATAACGGACAGATGACAATGAAAAGACTGCTGATAGGTTTGCTGATTGCGGGCGCGGCGCTCTTCCCGGCGGCGGCGCAGGACGACAGCGTTTCGGATGACGCGGCGCAGGATGCCGCGCAGATTGAGCCGTCCGATGATGTTCCTGAAGAATTCAGCGCTGACGACGACAATCCGCCAGAGCTGCTGGAAGACGCTGCCGCGACGAAGCAGAAGAAGCGCAAAAATACGCGCAACACCATCGATCTGCCGCACCGTTATTTTGAGCTTGGAATCTCCGCGGCGGCCGGCCTGTCGAACAACTACTTCGCCGCAAGGGACTGCCTCGTCAGGGATTTGGTGTTCGATCTGGCGGACATCGCGGATACAATGCCGAAAAAGGGACTGAACCTTGACTTCAACACGGCGTGCCTTTTTTTCATGAATCTGAATTTGAGCAACGGCATCCATGCGGGATTTTCCGCCGGAGTTGAAGGCGCCGGACTGCTCAACATCGGCAAAGGGCTGTTCGACTTTATTGGCAACGGCAACGACTTCAATGAAGTCATCAAGGTTGACGGCGCCGTGAACACGGACGTCTTCGCAGTAGTGAGCGCCGCTGCCGGATTCGACTTGTTCGGCTACCATCTGGAAGTCATGCCGTCCGTGTTCCTGCCGCTGCTCCACGCCGAAACAGACGCATTTTCCGGCACTTTTGAAAATCCCGAAGACGGAAGCATCGCCGCAAGGGCGCAGGCGGACATCACGCTGTATTCATTCACCAGCTTGGAGCCGATATTCGACAGCACGTTCAAAACGGAGGAGCTGCTGGAAGGCATCCGGAGCGGCTGGGGATTCGACATCTACAGCCGGCTGGAGCATAAAATCTTCAATTCTCTGCAAGGCGCCGTCTACAGCCGGATTCCGATTGTGCCGGGAAAGCTGAATCATTCCATGAAAATGGGCGCATCCCTGTCGTTTGAGGCGGAAGACATGAAGAACCTCATGGACAACGGCGCAAGCCCGGAATTCAATATGCAGGACAGGACGTACGGCACGGCGAACTTCTGGCATTCGCGGCCGTTCCGCATCGGAACGCAGGTCGTCTGGCGCCCGTTCGGAAAATGGTTCACCGTCGGCGGACTGCTCGGCCTAGGCGTCCGCAATCCGTACACACGCAGCGCGAAGTGCTTCGCCGAATATGAATTTTCGCTGGATGTTTCGCTGTTCCATATTCTGGGCGTCAATTTCGCGACGTCCTATTAC
>CAMWPF010000177.1 GCA_947176045.1 uncultured Treponema sp.
GGCGGGGCTGCATTTCCTGCTGATTGTCCGGCTGCCGCTTTCCGCCGGAGAAATTCAAAAAAGGCTGGAACAGAACGGCATCCGCCTGCCGCCGCTTTCCGCCTTCTTCCATCGCGCCGGCGGCACAGAAGATGAGGCGGCTTTCAGCGGAAACGCATTTGTCGTCAATTATTCAGGGCTCCGCAAGGAGCGGATTTCTGAAACGGCGCGCCGCATCGAAGCCGCGCTGCTGTCCTGAGCCAGACGGCTCATTGAACGCGCGCCGAAACCGAGCGCCGCGCGCTCAGCTTCAGCAGCATCCGCCGCAGCCGCAACCGTCCGAGCTGTCGCCGCACGAGCCGCAGTTTCCACCGCAGGAACCGCAGCCGCCAAGCCGCTCAAGCTCTTCGTCCGAAGCGTCGCGGACATCGACGACTTCAATCTGGAACGTCAGCTGCTTTCCGGCAAGCTCGTGGTTTCCGTCCACGGTGATCACGTCGTCCGTAATGCCGACGACGCGGACGAGCAGCGAGCCGCCGTCCTCCGTCCCCGCATGGAACGACATTCCGATCTCAATCGCCCCGTCCGTCTCGAACTGGCTGCGCGGAACTTCGGCGACGAGGTTCTTGTTGTAGGCGCCGTAGGCTTCCTCCGGCTCGACGACGGCGCGGAACGAAGCGCCCGGCTCCTTGCCTTCAAGCATCGCCTCCAGTCCCGGAATGAGCATTCCGCGCCCATGCACGTATTCAAGCGGCTCCTTGCCGCGCGAAGAATCCAGCTCGTTTCCGTCCTTGTCCGTCAGGACATAATGGATCATTGCAACCTTGTCTTTTCCGATTTTCATGCGCGGCTCCTGCACTTATTCCGGCTGATCCTGCACGACTTCCGTGATTTCCGGCACGGCGTCCTTGATGTACCGCTCGACGCCCATCTTCAGCGTCATGACCGCCATTGGGCAGCTGCCGCAGGCACCGACAAGCCGCAGATGCACCCGGTTCTGCGCGTCGATTCCGACATATTCCATATCTCCGCCGTCCGCCTGAAGCTGCGGACGGAACATCTCGATGGCCTCCAAGACGCGGCCTTCCAATGACTGGTTTTCCTGACTCATAAAAACTCCTGTTTGCTGCAATCAATATACTGCATTTCAGTCCGATAGAGAAGGGCGGAATCCGCCGGAATGCTCCGGGCGCAGCTGAAGCCGCAATCCGCCCTTCCGCCGCCGCGCCGTTCTTCCGGGCGCACCGACCGCAGGGAGCCGCGCAAGCCCGGAAGCGCGGCCGTCCGCGTTCCGTCCAAAAAAACGCGCTCACTCCACAGTAACAGACTTCGCGAGGTTCCGTGGCTGATCCACGTCGCGCCCCAGCGCGCGGGCGCAGTAGAACGCGAACAGCTGCAGCACGGCGACCATCGGAACCGCGTAAAAAATAGGATTTTCGATTTTCGGAACGGGAATGAATTCATCCACAATCGCGGCAAGCTCGTCGTCGCCTGCCGTGCCGACGGCGATGACCGGCCCCTTCCGCGCCTTGATCTCCTTGATGTTGGAAACCACCTTGTCCCGCAAAAAATCGTCCGGCACAAGGAAGACGCTCGGCGTATGTTCGTTGACCATCGCGATCGGCCCGTGCTTGATTTCTCCGGCGGCGAACGCCTCCGCGTGGATGTACGAAATTTCCTTGAGCTTCAGCGCGCCTTCCAGCGCGATCGGATACATAAGCCCGCGCCCCAAAAACAGGAAGTCGCCGCACTGGCAGTACTTTTCCGCAGCCGCCTTGATCTTGTCCTTGGCGGAAAGCGCCTCGCGCACCAGCCGCGGCTGCTCCATGATGCAGCGGATGAATTTCGCGCCGTCCTCCTTGGACATTCCCCGCTGCCGCGCGAATTTCAGCGCCAGCAGGTAGAAGATGATCAGCGTATTGGAAAACGCCTTCGTGGACGCCACCGCAATCTCCGGCCCGGCGTGGATGTAGGCGCCGCCGTCGGACTCGCGCGCAATCGTCGAGCTGACGACGTTGCAGATGCCGAACACCTTTCCGCCCTTCTCCTGAATTTCGCGCATCGCGTAAATCGTATCCGCCGTCTCGCCGGACTGGGAGACCGCCAGATACACGTCGTCGGGCCGCACAATCGGATTCTTGTAGCGCAGCTCCGACGAAAATTCCGTATGGACGAAAATGCGCGCCACCTGCTCGAACAGCAGGCAGCCCTCGTAGCTGGCGTACCAGCTCGTTCCGGCGGACATCGCGCAGATATGCTGCGTCCGCTTGAAGATGTCTCCCTCAAACCCGCTGAGCTTCGCCGTCGCGCCGTCAAAGTCGATGCGCCCCGCAAACGCGCGCTCCATCGCCTCCGGCTGCTCGAAAATTTCCTTCTCCATGTACGTGTCGAAGCCGCACTTCTCCGTCTCCTGCGCGTTGATCGTGATTTCCTCGACGCGCTTCGCGTAGTCGTTGCCGCGGATGTTCGGGAATTTCAGCCCGGACTTCGTGATTTCCACGACGTCGCCGTCCTCAAGATAAATGACCCGCGCCGTGTTTCCGACGATGGCGTTGACGTCGCTGGCGACATAGTATGAATTCTCAGCGATTCCGATGACAAGCGGCCCGCCGCGCTTTGCGACGACGATTTTTCCCGGCTCGTCCAGATGGGCGATTGCCAGCGCGTACGTTCCGATGACCTTGTCCAGCGCCGCCTGCACCGCCTCCAGCAAATCGCCGCGGTAGTTCCGCGCAACCAAATTCGGAATCGCCTCGGAATCCGTCTCGCCCTGAAATTGCACGCCGTCCGCCTGCAATTCCGCGCGAAGCTGCTGGAAATTTTCAATGATGCCGTTGTGGACGACGGCGACCTTTCCCGTCATATCCAAAAACGGATGGGCGTTCTGGTCGGTAACCATGCCGTGCGTCGCCCAGCGCGTATGCCCGATTCCCCACGAGCCGGACAGGTTTTCCGGCAGGACGGAGACGAGCTGCCGCAGCTTTCCCGCCTTCTTGTACAAGTAGAATTTCGGCGCGCCGCCCTCCATCCTTCCGACCACGATTCCGCTCGAATCATAGCCGCGGTATTCCAGCTTCCGCAGTCCGTTTATCAAATATGGAACCGCGTTTTCCTCGCCAACGTATCCGACAATTCCGCACATACATCCCCCGCAAACCGGCACGCGCCGGCCGTTTCAATTTTTTCGATTATACAATATATCCGCGCCCTGTCCAACGGGATTTCTGACTTTTTCTTCGGGCGCATTTTGCCCGCGCGCGGGCAAAACCGGGCTATCCGCGGTTCCATTCCTGCGCGCGCTCCGCCCGCTTCGGAACGCCGGAACAATCCGGCGCCGCTCCTATCCCTTGCGCGCCCCCAAACCGCGCGGCGCAGCGCGCCGCGCGATCACAGCCGCTCCTTTTCGAGCGCGAACAGATATTCGCGCAGATGGATGTTCCGCTCCCGCAAATTCCGCGAGCCGCGGAACGTATTGTACGGCGCCTCGAAGACCGTTACCGTTCCGAACGCGCCGAGAATTTCCTCCATTTCATCGCGGCGGATGAACCCTTCAGAATTGAATGAAACCAGCAGGAAGCGCGCGCGCAGCGCGGACACAAGCCGCCGGAATTCCGCCGCGGCGGAGCGCCGCTTGTTGTAGGCGGAGCGGTTCCAGCCTTTCGGAATGCCGGCGACGCGGCTGATTTCTGCCGCGGACGGACGCTCGTAGGACGCAATCAAATTCAGCATGAAGTAGTTGGAGCCGTAGGGGTGCTGGTTGTACGGCGGATCGATGTACGCCAAGTCCAGCGTGCCGCCGGGAACCGCGCCGTAGAGTTCCTCAGAAGCCGCCAGCGCGGCCGCCTCCTGCCGGAAGACGCGCGTCGGGCAGCTGCTGGCGCTGAAGACGGGAAACGGCAGGACGATCTTTCCGCAGATGCGGCTCAAGGCGTTGCGTCCGTTTCCGCCGAACTGCCCGACTCCCGTCCGCGAATTTTTATAGAACCCCTTGAAAATTCCCGCCGTGTTCGCATGGACGGACGCCTGCGACAAAAGCGGCGCGATGAAGAACGGGCGCGCCGCCTCCGGCGCAAGCTCGCCGATGAGCCGCCGCGTCCAGTCGATCCGCCGCGCGTTCTCCGGCGTGTAGAAGCAGCGCTCCCCCGCCTTTACGTCGGCGGCATCGCGCGGCGCGTACAATTCCGAAATGAAGCCGGAAACTGCCCCCGGCGGGCCGGGGGAATTTTCCGGCTTCATTTCGGAATTGTACGC
>CAMWPF010000178.1 GCA_947176045.1 uncultured Treponema sp.
CCAGCTCAGGCGGCGTCTGCCCGACGACTTTCTTGATTTCCTCGACGATGAGCCTGACCGGCTCCTTGAGCGCCTCGCGGACTTCCACGCTGTCGATTTCCAGGCGCCTCGGCAGGCCGGTGATGGCGTCCGTTCCCTTCAGCTCCATCTTTTCGATGGTCTTGTCGGGCGCGGCGTTTCCAATCTGAATCTTCAGGCGCTCCGCAGTCTGCAGTCCGATAATCAGGTTGTGGACGCTCTTCACGTGCTTGACGAGCGCCTCGTTGAACTTGTCGCCGCCGACGCGGATGGAGCTGGTGATGACCATGCCGCCGAGGGAAATCACGGAAACTTCAGTGGTGCCGCCGCCGATGTCGCAGATCATGTGTCCCGCAGGCTCGTAAATCGGAATCTTCGCGCCGATGGCGGCGGCGAGGGATTCTGCGATGACTTCCACTTCCTTCGCCCCGGCCTTCAAGGCGGCTTCGATGACGGCGCGCCGCTCGACGTCGGTGACGCAGGAGGGGATGCCGATCTTCATGCGCGTCGACTTGATGATCTGGTGGCGCGGCGTGATTTTCGCGATGAAGTACTTGATCATGCGCTCCGTGCTGTCGATGTCGGCAATGACGCCGTCCGCCAGCGGACGGATCGCGATGATGTTGCCCGGCGTCTTCTCCAGCATATTCTTCGCTTCCGAGCCGACTGCGACAATCCGCTTTGTTCCGCGCTCCACAGCAACGACCGACGGCTCATCTATGACAATGCCCTTGCCGCGCACATAAATCAGCGTGTTGCACGTGCCAAGGTCGATTCCAATATCCGTTGAAAACCTGTCAAAAAATCCCATAAATCCTCCCGGATTTCAAGCTCATTTATAATCTGAAATTTTAGCAAGGGCGCCTGCATGATTCATCTGCACCCGAATCGCTTTCCGCCACTCGGCGCGGGCCTTCACAAGATCCCCCTGCATTTCATATATTACACCAAGTCCGTAGTACGCGTCAGCAGAATTTTGATTTTTTTTCAAAATACTTTCAAATTCCTGACGCGCCGCCTCGTAGTCGCCGTCCGTGATGTAAATCGTTCCCAGCAGGTTCATGCTCTTGAGGACAAGCTCCTCGTCAAGGCAGCCGCTCTTTATGCGGAACAGATACTGCTTTGCGGCGGACAGCTGTCCGGCCTTGCAGTACTGCTCGGCGATGGAAAGCAGCAGCGAATCAGACTCCCGCTCCAAAAGCGCCTCCGTGAACGCGGAGATGCTTTCCATCGTCATGCCGAGCGCCGCATAGCTCAGCCCCAGATATTCCGAAATGTCCGGCGCCTTGTAGCCGTGCTCCTTCGCCCGGTTCAAGTACAGCACCGCAAGATCAGCATAATAATAGGAGGTGACTGTATTTTTATAGAAGTACGCCTTTCCAAGCATGTATTCCAGCTGGGGAACGAGGGACTTCCGCGCATGGTGAAGCGCCAGACGCAGCGCGTTGATGGATTTTTCCAAATAGTCCTGCGACAGCGCCGTATCGGTCTGGGACACGGCAAGATAAAAGCAGGCGTATCCGTAATACGTCAGAGCCGTATTGTTGAACGGCTTCTCATCAAGAATAGTCCGGCTGATCTCGCAGACAGCGCCGTAGTCGTAGGATTTCCATGCTTTTTGAAGGACGCCCGCCGAACCGGACGGCGCGCGCCTCCGTTCCTTGATGTGCATGACGGCAAAAAGCACTGCCGCCGCCGCGGCTGCAATGCAGAAGATTGCAATCAGGCGCGGAACAACTGCGCTTTTTCTTTTTGCAAATGTATTGCTGTTGCTGTCTATAGTTTTGCTCATCTCTTCCAGATTTCTATAAAAAACAGACGGGACAGTAAGCCGGGTTCTGGCAATGCCGCTTTCACGGCACCATAACCATCTATCTTACCCGCCGGTCGCCCGGCGGATTTTCCGCAATCCACCCGAAGCTTCAGCCCGGAAAAGCATGCTTCTGCTTGATTTTGCTCCAAATGAGGTTTGCACTGCCATGCGTGTTGCCACCCATGCGGTAGTCTCTTGCACTGCCTTTTCACCCTTGCACGGCAAGCCGTGCGGTATATTTTCTGTTGCACTGTCTGTCGGCGCCTAGTTCTGCATGGCTTCATGCAGAACTAGGCAGGCCGCCCGGAAATTATCCGGCATTTTTTCCGGAGGAGCCCGGACTTTTCCTCACCATGCCTCCCTTTCATCAGGAAGGTATGGCGCGGTTATATCCCGTCTGTTTGCTTCCTCATTTATTCGCTTTCGGAGTCCTCTTCGGACTCCTCCGCATCCTCATCCTCCGCCATTTCCTCCATATCGTCGGAAGTGTCTGACGCATAGTCAGGTTCGGTATCTTCCTCATAATCATCATCTTCGCCCAAGTCGTCGTCCAAATCAGCAAGGCTTCCGGCGTCATTGAAGTACGTCTCCTGCTGATCGTCATCCGATTCTTCATAGTACAGGATCCGGCTGCAGTACGGACAGAACAGGATGCTCTCGCCTTCATGCACTTCGTTCGCATACTGCGCCGGAAGGAACATATGGCAGCCGGTGCAGATGCCGTTCCGTACGGCCACGATGCCTTCGGAATTCCTCTGGATGATGCGCTCGAATTTGAACAAAATCTCCTGATCAAGTCCCGGCGTGATTTCCTGCTCCTGAGACTCCAAAGCTCCCAGCTCCTCGCGGTACTCATCCAGCTGCCTGCCGAGCGCCTCCCGGCTGGTGTTCAGGTCGCCTTCCTGAGAATTGATCATCGCCTCCGTAGACTTGATGCTGTCGTCCAATTCCAACAGGGCCTTCTCCTCTTTCTGAAGCTCCTTGCGCACGACCGCCTCTTTTTCGGAAGCTTCGGAAATCTGCTTCTCCAACGCCTCATACTCGCGGTGCGTCGTAATGGTGTCCATGTTCTTTTCGCCGGCTTCACGCGTCTTCACCGCCTCATCCAGCTCGCCGCGCAAACGGTATACGGTTTCCTTGATTTCCTCGTACTCCCGGTTCCGCTCAATGAATTCCTTCTTGAGCTTCGCAAGCAGCTCGTCCTGAGAGCTGAGCTGCTTCGGCGCTTCCTCCATCTTCCTCTGAAGCTCATACTTCCTGCCGAGTATGACTTGAAGCGTCTTCAATTTATCAAAAATATCCGTCATCATCATAAGCGCGTTCCTTTTTGCTTGGTGTATTTGCCAACTATATAATAAATAAAAAATTATGTCTATGAGCCGGAAAACAGAGCAGCTACGTCTCCATATAGTCGCGGAGGTTGTTCGCGCGGCGCGGATGGCGGAGCCGCCGGAGCGCCTTCGCCTCAATCTGCCGGATGCGCTCGCGGGTAACGTTGAAGTACAGGCCGACCTCCTCCAACGTCAGCGAATAGCCGTCCTCCAGTCCGAACCGCATCTTGAGGACTTCCTGCTCCCGCGGCGGCAGCGTGTTCAAGACGGTGTGGAGCTGCTCCTTCAGCAGCGTATACGCAGTCTGCGTCGCCGGATTCTCGACCTCCTTGTCCTCGATGAAGTCTCCGAGCGAGGAATCCTCCTCCTCGCCGATCGGCGTTTCCAGCGAAATCGGCTCGCGCGCGACGTTCTTGACCTGCTTGACGCGCTGCAGCGGCCATCCCAGCTGCTGCGCGATCTCGTCGTCGTTCGGCTCCCGCCCGAGCTTCTGCATGAGCTGCCTCGACTCCCGCACAACCTTGTTGATCTGCTCGATCATGTGCACGGGCACACGGATCGTCCGCGCCTGATCGGAAATGCTGCGCGTTATCGCCTGCCGGATCCACCACGTCGCGTATGTCGAGAATTTGAAGCCCTTGCGGTATTCGAATTTTTCAACCGCCTTGATCAGCCCGATGTTCCCTTCCTGCACGAGGTCGAAGAACTGCAGCCCGCGGTTCGTGTATTTCTTTGCGATGGACACGACAAGGCGCAGGTTCGCATTGATGAGCCGGTTCTTCGCCTGCTCCATCATGCGGCTGCCGCGCTTGATTTCCTTCGCCTTTTCCAGAATTTCACCGATAGTGTTTTCAAATTCATACTCCAGGCGGTGCAGCTTGCGGTCGATTTTCTGAATTTCTGTATAGATGGCGCGGATGTCGTCCGTCTTCATGTTCAGCTCCGCCTCCAGCCGCGCCGACTCGGAACGGATGGAAATCCGCCGTCCAAGGCTGCGCAGTTCTCCCGGATTGGAAATGCGCAGCTCCTTCATCTTCTTTTCCTGCTTCTGGCGGTACTCTTCGATTT
>CAMWPF010000179.1 GCA_947176045.1 uncultured Treponema sp.
ATATTGGAGTCCATGATCGCCCAGAACGCATTGTCAAAGCCGATGGAAATAGCGGCGCGGCGGCTCTTGCCCATCGCAAGCTCCTCCTTGATGCGCTCGAAAATGATGACGTTCGCATCAACCGCCATGCCGATTGTCAAAATCATACCCGCAATGCTCGGCAGCGTCAGCGTCAAATTGAAGGCTGACAGGACGCTGAACATGATGTACAGGTTGAGCACCTGCGCCACGACCGCGTTGATTCCCGCGCCCTTGTAGAAAATCAGCATGAACACCATGATGGCGAACAGTCCGACAAGGATCGCCTTGATTCCCTGCGCGATCGCCTGCTCGCCGAGCGACGCGCCGATGACCTGCTGGCTTTCCACGGACAGCGGAACGTTCAGCCACGCCGTCTGCAAGACCTTCTGCAAGTTCTGCGCCTCCTCCAGTCCGAAGCCGGTGATGGCGACGCGTCCGCCGGTGATGGCGTCGTTGATGCGCGCGTACGACTTGATCTTGTTGTCGCTCACAATCGCAAGGTATTCGCCGGTATGCGCGCCCGTGAATTCCGCAAAAATCTGCGCGCCGTCGGAGTCGAGCACAAAGTCGACTTCCGGGCGGTTCGTCAGCGGATCCGCGCCGACTTCCGCCGACTTGATGTGCTGCCCGTCCAAGGCAATCTGCTTCTTTACGACCAGATAGCCGATCCGCTCGTCCAGCCCGTATTCGTCCTTCGTGTACTGGCCGAGCACCTCCGTATCGTCCGGAATGATGGACGGATCAAGCAGCTCGCCGGACGCGTTGAACGTCGTCGCCGCGTGCTGCGCGTAATACGAATCGAACGCCTCCGTCGCCGCGCTGTCAACCAGCCGGAAATTCAAGATGCCCTTGCCCATGATGATCGTATTGATGGCGTCGGCTTCCGCCGCGCCCGGCATTTCAATGTAGATGCGGTCCTCGCCCTGCTGCCGGACGACTGGCTCCGTCAGTCCGAAGCGGTCGATGCGGCCCGTCAGCGTCTCAATCGCCTGCGCCATCGCATCCCTCTTGAACTGCTCGGCATTGTCCGCCACAAAGGAATCGCCCTGCGACGCCAGCGCCGCGTCCAAGTCGGCCTTGACGATGATGTTCATGCCGCCGGAAAGATCCAGTCCGAGCTTCACCGAATTCTGATAGCACTTCTTTGCCTTCAAAATCCGATCCCGGCTGCGCGCCTGGAATTCCGCAAGGAATTCCTGCTCGCTTGAATACGCGTTGAGCACGTCGCCGATAGTCATCGGAGACGGCACCGCCTCGCCCAGCGCCTTGTACTTTTTGGCGGCGGCCTTCGCCAGCCACTCATACGCCTCGCCAACTGGTGCGGAAGGATCGTCCTGCGCCCGCACCATCAGCGCGAATACTTCCTCGGAAGCCTGCGCCGTCGCATAGTCCTTGATGTTTTCCAGCGAGCCGAGCGCCAGCGCCTGCACTTCCTTCGGTGTACCCCAGTACCACCGGATGGAAGGCCACAGGAACGCAAAACAGACAGCCAGAACAGCCAGAAGAATCACAAAACGCGTGCGTTTATTCATCTTGTTTTACTCCATTGCAATTTCGATGCTTGTTTATTATTTGCCGGATTCATCTTCCGCAGAAGGCGCGCCGTCAGATTCCTTCTTCTCAATCTTGGCCTTCGGCTCCTTCGTCCTGCCGTCCTTCAGCTCCGCCGGCTTGTCGGATTCGACGGAAGCGATTGCGGAACGGCTGAATTCAAGCTTGGTGCTGTCGTCAACCTTTACGACGACCGTCTTCTCCTTCGTTGAAGAAACGACGCCATGGATTCCGCCGATAGTTACAACCTTGTCGCCCTTTTTGAGCGCGGCAATCATCTTTTCAGTTTCCTTCTGCTTCTTGTTCTGAGGACGGATGAGAAAAAAGTAAAAAATCAAAATGATGAGGACGAACGGAACAATCGTCGAAACAAAACTCGTCGTTGAAGAGGCGCTTCCGGCTGTTCCCTGCGCCGTCTGTAAGAAAGAAATAAATGGCATAGCACATTCCTTTGTTTTTGAATTGAAACCTGATGAAATCAGTTTTATAAGAATAGCATACAGTCCGTCGCGTCGTCAAGTAAGACGCGGCGCGCCCTCCTACTGGATGAGCGAGGAAAGCTCGTCGTTGAGCCGGCGCATCGCCGCGTCGTTCGGATTCAGGGCGACCACCTGCTTCAAATAATACTGCGCCTTCCGGTAGTCCCGCTTCTGGAAATACAGCTCGTAGAGGCGGAACAGCGCGTCGCTGTTCCGGGGATTCGCAATCAGGCTGGAGCGCAGGTCGGAAAGCGCGTCGCCCTCCGACGCCTGAAGGAAGCTCCTTCTATAATAGAGGAAGCTTTTCATCCGCGATGAAGCGTCGGGAAGCAGCTGGTTGATGAGCGAAAGCGCCTGCTGGCGGCGGCCGGTTTCCGCCATCGTCACAATGTAGGACTGCACGACTTCCTCGTCCTGCGGATTAGTGCGATAGATCGGTGAAATCAAATTCCATGCCTCGTCGTTCCTGCCGAGCGCGAGGCAGATGCGGATATGGCGGAACACAGCGTCAAGGGAGGCGCCGTCCTTGGAAAGCAGATTGGAGCTTGCCGCGTACGCCTCCTGCCATTCGCCGTTCTGGACAAGCCCTTCTACGGCATATTGAAGCGCACGCGCGCTTTCCGGCTGGACGGCGAGCGCAGCCTCCGCATATTCCTCCACGGTGCGCCCGGCGACGCTCGTTCCGGAATCGCTTGCAAGCCGCGCGGCGAACAGCAGCACTTCCAAATCGTCGGGAAACCTCCGCAGCGCCGTCTCAATCGTGGAAACCGCGGCGGTCAGATTCTTGCTCCAATCGTACTGAATCTGCGCGCGCAGCAGCAGGTAGTCCCGCGAGCTGTCGTCCTGCCGCGCGTACACATCAAGCAGCGACGCGGCTCGGACATACTCCTTCTTTTCCATTAGAATCCGCACCCGGAACAAGACGGACGGAAGGTCGCCCGGCTCCTGCTGCAGGACGCGGGCGATGTATTCTTCCGCCGCGTTGTAGTCGCCAAGCGCGAAGGATGTCTCCGCGCACAGCTTGAGGACCGCCAGATCCGACGGATGCCGGGAGGAAAGCGCGGCGGCAGCGCGGCGGGCCTCCTCCATCCTGCCGAGGCTCGCAAGGCAGACGGCATACGAATACGCCGTCTCGAGGCATTCCGGCGCGGCACCGGCCGCAGCGGAAAAGAACGGAAGCGCCTCCGCAGGCATTCCGTTCTTTTGGTACAGCGTTCCCAGCAGATAGTTCACAAGCACGGAGCCGGGACGCATCCCAAGCCCCTCCCGGAGCGCCTGCTCGGAAGCGTCAAAGAATCCGCCGACGGAATCAGAAACCACAACCACAAGCGACGGAAGCACCAGCGCAAGGAAGTCAATATTGCCGGTGCTGGTGTCGTAAATGCCGTTCTGCGCGGAATTGATTGCGCCCATGTACGGCGTATTTGCCGGAACGTCCGGCGCGTCCCAATCCACGCGCTCCGACGGCCAGACAATCTTCATAATGCGGTATGCAACGGCAAGAAGCACGCGCTCTGCCATCTCGGAATCGGAGTCAGACCGGCGGATTGCCGCCGCCGCGCGGCGCAGCGACGCAGGCGATCCTGCCTCCATGTCCGCCATGATGCCGCCGTCTATATGCGAAAAAAACGTCTTTCCCTGATTCTTCCGCGGAACGGCGGGCAGGGACGTCATCTCCCCGCCGTCTGATTCCGGCGCCGCGTACTGCACGTTCTTCCCGACCGTCCCTTTGGGCGCGCCCGCACATGATAAAAACGCCGCTGGAAGCGGCAGGCAGAATATGAGGACTTCAATGAAACGGAACAACCTCCGCGGCTTACTCACAATTCTTCACCAATCTCATCTTCGTCCGCAGTCTCCGCCGCCCGCATGCCCCCGTCAAATTCTTCCGAAACCTCGTCAGGCAGCAGCTCCAGCAGGGATTTCCGTTGAAAGAACAGGACGATGAGGAAAATCCCGGAGGCAATCAGCAGCAGCGGCGCCAGCAGCAGCGCGAACTGGCTGAACGGCACGGTAACGACGCCGAACGAAAAGAACAGGAAGATCGCGCCGAGCGCGCACAGCATCCCCGCCGGAAAAACGTACTTCAGCACCATTTTGCGGGACTTGATGCGCCCGGTCAAAAAAAGGGAAAGCCCGGTGAGCACCATGGCGAT
>CAMWPF010000180.1 GCA_947176045.1 uncultured Treponema sp.
CGTCCGGACAGCCGTGCGCTTCCGCCGCAGCGCTGGGTTTCTACGAGGGCGGCGCGCTGTTTTTACGGACAAAATTTACGGACTATGATATAATGAAGGTTGTCGCGGTGGTCTCCGCCGGTACGGAGGCGAAGGAATTCAGCGCCGTGGTTGAGCGCCGGTGAATCCTTTCGGAGGTGCTATGTATCAGTTTTATTTTTTATCGATACTGCTGAATCTTCTGGTCGGCCTGCTTCTTTTCTGCGGCTGGGGTATGGAGCCTGACGGCGGAACTGAGGAGCGCGGAGAGGAAGGCACAATCTTTCCTGATGAGGAGCCTTCCGGAACGCCGCCGGAGAAACGCAGGCGGAATGTCTTCGCACTCTTTTTCGGGAACGGCTCCATCGCGGAGGAACGGCTGTTCCGCCTTGTGATCGGCGGGCTTTCCGTCTTTGTCGCCGTCGTGAAGCTGTTCGCGGCGGTGCACGGCGTTCCCGTGTTCGGCGACCTTCTTCCCGCGCTTGCGGGGCTTGCCGGCGGCGCGGCCGTCCTCATCGGCCAGTACGCGGAGGGCGCGCCGGAACAGCTGTCCCTGCCGGCTCCGCTCCAGCTGGTGTTTGTTGACAATCGGAAGGTCATCGGGATTGCCTGCCTGTGCGCCGCGGTGCTCCATTTTATTTTGCCGGAGGTCTTGTTCCTGTAATTATGAGCCGTTCTGTTGCGTGTATTGCATATTCGGAAGGCCGCCTGCTGGTCGCGCGCCGCAAGGATGGCGGCGATATGGGCGGACGTTGGGAATTTCCGGGCGGAAAGCTGGAGTCCGGCGACGACGACCGCGCGGCGGTTGCGCGCGAAATGCAGGAGGAATTCGGCGTTGCCGCCGAGCCTGTCGAACAGATTGCGTCCTGCACGTTCGAGCATGACGGAAGGACGTGCGCCGTTACGGCGTATTTCGTCCGCCTGGCGCATGACGGAACGGCGGTTCCATACGTCCTGGCCGAGCACACGGAATACAAATGGATTCCGCCGCAGGACGTTGCGTCCCTGCATTTTGTTGACTCCGACTTGAAGCTCTATCCCGCGGTTTTGTCATATTTGGAACATATAAAATGAGGAAGTCCGTTCTTGTATGCCTTGCGGCGGCGCTGTTCGTGCTGACTGCGTGCCGCCGGGAGCGCGCGATTGAATTCGACGATTCCAATCCGCTGGCGCTGGCGCCGGATGTGTCGTGGGCGGTCGTCGTGGAGCCGTATGCGGCGTTCCGCACCGCCGCCGAATGGAACGCGGAGTCCGGCGGCCACTGCCGCAAGGGCGACATCCTGCAAATCCTCGGCAAGGATTTTGGCGAGGAGCAGACAGTCTGGTATCGTTTTGAAGGCGGCTGGCTTCCAGAGACCGCCGTCGCCGTCTACAACAACCGGTTCCGCGCGAAGACCGCCGCGGACGCGCTGTGAACTGCCGTTCAGGGAGCGCCGTATGGGCTTTGTGATTGCGGAAATCGGAACGGCGCACGGCGGCTCCGAAGACGCGGCGGTCCGCCTGATTGATGCCGCCGCCGCCGCCGGGGCGGACGCCGTCAAATTTCAGTGGGTGTACGCGGATGAAATCCTCCACCCGGAAACCGGCGTCGTTCCGCTGCCCGGCGGCGATGTCCGCCTGTACGACCGCTTCCGCAGCCTTGAGTGCCCGCCGTCCTTCTTCAAAAAGCTGCGTTCATACGCGCGGCAGAAAGGCGTCGCGTTCGTCTGCTCGCCGTTCGGACTGCGGAGCCTTTCCGAGCTGCTGGAAATCGAACCCGACTATGTGAAAATCGCCTCTCCCGAACTCAACCATCTTCCGCTGCTCCGTGCCGTGCAGGAGGCGCGCTCGTCGCGCCGGAAGTCAGGCGGGGACATTCCCGTCATCATTTCCAGCGGCGTGTCGCGGCTTTCCGACATCGAGGCGGCGCTTGACATCCTCGGAACGGACGGCGTTACGCTCCTGCACTGCGTTACCAGCTATCCGGCTCCGGCGGAAGAATACAACCTGCGCCTTTTGGAAAGCCTTTCGCGGATGTTCGGAGTTGCCGTCGGCGTCAGCGACCACAGCCTCGACCCGGTGCTGGTTCCGTCGCTTGCGGCGCTGTGCGGCGCGTCGGTGATTGAAAAGCACATCACGTTGAGCCGCGCGGATTCCGGGCTTGACGACCCTGTCGCGCTGGAGCCGGAGCAGTTCGCGCTGATGGTCCGCAGCGTGCGCCAGTGCGGTGCGGCGCTGGCGCGGTACGGCGCGGAGCGCGGCAGGGAAGCCGTCCTGCGCCAGCTGTACGATTCATTTGGGCAGGAGGCGGTGGACGCGGCGCTCGGCGACGGCGTGAAGCGGCTCGCCCCGTCGGAGGCTGCGAACTACGGGCGCACGAACCGCTCGCTGCACTTCATGCGGGGCATGGACGCCGGGGAGACGGTGCGCGCGTCCGACATCGCCGTCCTCCGTACTGAAAAGAAGCTGTCGCCCGGACTTCCGCCGTCGTTCGCGGAGCTGCTGGCGGGCGCGAGGCTTGCGCGGAGCGTGTCTGACGGCGACGGCGTGCAGCTTTCCGACTTCTTGTTCCGCTGAACTGCCGGAACCGCCGCGGCGCGGAAAGGATGCTGCGGCGCAGGCGGATTCCGCCGTTTTTTCCCGCATATTCCGCTTGATTCGTGTAAAAAAAAATGCAAAAGTCACTGGCGCGTCTCTATCACTTCCGGCTGAAAACGGATAGAATCGAAGGACATCTTTTTAAGAATGGAGGTCTTAGTGATGAAGAAGGTTTTGGTTTCACTCTTGTGGATGGCGCTGCTGTTCGCGGGATGCGACACGGGCGGCGGCAGTTCGGATGGGCCTGATGTACCGTCTGGGGGGGGGTGATTCACCTGACATAACGATTCCGATTGGCGGGGGAGCTGTTGAAGGCGGAAGCGCCGATGTCGTTATTGATGAAAACGGAGACGGGAAAATTGAACAAGGGGAGGACGGATGGATTTCCATCACGTCTTCAGCAAGCAGGCCGGGACAGGCATACGCATCGTATGCGGCAATGCGCGTTCCGGGAAACTACAGGCCGGGGCGGTACACAGTTTCGTTCTCGGCGAAAAGCGGGGACGGCGGCGTCGTCCTGTTTGATGCAGCCGCGGCGGCAGACGTTTCTGGCGAAATAAGGCCGCTTTCTGACGGTTCTATCTGCATACAGAAGCTTTCTTCGGAAGCGGAGGCTGTGTCTTGGAAGACTGCGGCGTATACAAACGGGTACACGCATCTTTCGCTCTGCTTCGGGCTTGGCGCGCTGCCGAAAAATGCGTCCATTCAAATCAAGGACATCAAAATCGAATATGACGAAGCGTACGGCAGTCCTGCGGCGGATGGAGCTATCGGCGTCGGCGTGTGGAGCGCGGCGGAACCGTCGGAGAAAATGACCGGCACGCTTGATTCGGACGGAACGGCGAAATTCACGTTCCCGGCTGCGGCTGATTCTGACTGGGGCAGCACTGGAAAGATTACGCTGCCCGCCGCCCGGCCCGGGAAAATCTACAAGGTGACGGCGTCCGTCGCGTCGGACAAGCCGGACATCAAAATCGGCGCGAACTTCCGCGCGAATGTAACGGGATACATCAAGCCCGGCACGGCATGGACGTGGATGAATCCGTCGGCGTTGGGAGACGGCAGGATCGAACTGTACACGGCGAGCGTTTTTGACAGCGGCGTGGACGTCATGTATCCGACGCTTGAGATTGCGACCGGCAGCGCCTGCACGCTGACGGTTAAAGACGTGAGGATGACGGAGGCGTCGCCGGCGGACGTAGATTTTTATATCTATGGCGAAGTGGCGGGCTGGGATTTTGAAAAGTTCGATTATGCAAAAGGAACCGCGGTGCTGATTGGGAAGAAAAGCCAGCAGATGCAGATCCTCATGCTGAAGAAGGGCGTGAAGCCGTCATGGGAGCTGTCTGGCGAAGGAATGTGCAAGCTTGCCAACTTTTCCGTTGGAGCGGGAATCACCATGGCGGAGGAGGACGAGGACGATCCGGGCACGCTGTCGTTCACTTCCGATGAGACGACGTTCGCCGCCGTCAAGCTGAACGGCGTAACGCCGGAAGTCAGCAAGGTGCCGGTTGATGAAGCCGCAGCCATGTACGGAATCGAGCGCGTTGAGTCTGCGGACGGAAAGACGGGGGAGCTGGATTTGTCGGCGCGGACTGGGAAC
>CAMWPF010000181.1 GCA_947176045.1 uncultured Treponema sp.
ATTCAGTCACTGAAGCCGACGCCGCCTGCCGCTGCGCGGACACCGTTCCCTTGGCGCAGGAATGCGAAGCGTCGGATGAGGCTCCCGCATGGAGTCAGGACGCCGCCGGACGCTACGAGCTGTTCGCCAAGGCCTCCTGCCCGAACTGCCCGCCAGTCAAAGCGTTCATGAAGGACGTTCCGATGGACGGCAGAAGCATCGACGTGGACACGGACGAAGGGTTCGCCGAAGCTGCGAGAAAGGGCGTCTTCTCCTCTCCGACAGTCATCATCTACGGCAGGGACGGAAAGGAAGCCGGACGCGCGCACACCGTTCCCGAACTGGAGGCCGTCTTTGAAGGCGTCCTCCAGAAAGAGCCGTCCTGAGCGGAACGGCGGCGGGCGCCGGCGTCGGAATCTTGCGGAAGACAAGCCTCGTTGATTTTCCGGGAAGGGTTTGCAGCGCCTTCTTCCTGCCCGGCTGCAACCTCCGCTGCCCGTACTGCTACAACGCGGCGCTCGTCCTGCCCGGACAGCTTTCCGAAGCCGGCAGAACCGCCTCCCTCGCGGAACTGTACGGCCATCTCGAACGGCGGAAGAACGTCATCTCAGGCCTCGCCATAAGCGGCGGAGAGCCGCTGCTGCATCCGGCGCTTCCAGAAATCATCCGGACGGCAAAGAAGCTCGGCCTCAGGGTCAAGCTCGACACGAACGGAACGCTGCCGGAAAAGCTGGACGCCCTGCTCTCCTCTCCCGAAACCCGACCGGACTTCATTGCGATGGACGTCAAGACAAGTCCGGAGCGCTACCGCGCCCTGCTCGCCCCTACGGACGGCGGCCCGCAAGCCGACTTTGCCGCCGCGCTCGCGCAGTCGGCGAAGCTTGTGTCCTCCCTGCCCTGCGGCGCACGGGAATTCCGGACAGTCCTTGTTCCGGGACTTGTCGAAGAAGCGGACATCCGCGCCATCGCACGGCTGCTCCCGCAGGACGCCCGGTGGATGTTCGCCCCGTTCCAAAATGAAGGCTGCCTTGACGCGCAGTTCGGACGGCTCGCCCCCTATACAGACGGCCAGGCGGCCGCGCTCATCGCCGCCGCCAGAACTGTGATTTCCGGCGCGGAATTCCGTTAGAAGCGCGGATTGCCCGGCAAGGGAAGCGCGGAAAGGGTATTGACATCATTTTGCAAATCTGATATCATGCAGAAGACTTCTACGGCGACCTAGCTCAGTTGGTAGAGCACACGGCTCATATCCGTGTTGTCATAGGTTCAATCCCTATGGTCGCTAGAAGCCCGCGCAGTGCGCGGGCTTTTTTATTTTCCGCCCTTCCGCCGCAGCACCTCCCCTCTCAAAATGGAACGTCCGCACCGATTTCCCCTCCTCAAAGCCAGCTCCACAGCCAGCGCGTCCGCGCGCACCGCCCATATCAAAAAGTATAAAAACATCTACTTTTGCTATTTTTCTATATTTTTTGATATTTTCCGCCTGGTTCAAAAAGCGCAGGAATCCGCCTCAAAAAAAATTTTTGAAAACTTTACATCGGACGAAAAAATCTTTATGATGATATGTCATGGAAACATTCAAGGCACCTTTCAAGGGGCGTTCGCTCCTGAACTGGATTGACTGGACGCCGTCCGAAATCGAGACGCTACTGGATCTTTCGCTCCAAGTCAAGGCGGAGGCGCACAGAGGCGAAGTCCACCAGCGCTTCCTCGGAAAGACAATCGCGCTGGTTTTTGAAAAGCGCTCCACCCGCACGCGCAGCTCGTTCGAGACGGCGTTCGGCGAAGAAGGCGGACACCCTGTGTTCATGTCGACCGAAGACATCCAGCTCGGCGGAAAGGAGTCCGTCAAGGACACCGCGCGCGTCCTCGGCAGGATGTTCAACGCCATCGAATTCCGCGGATACAGGCAGGAGCATGTAGAGCAGCTTGCGGAATTCTCAGGGGTTCCGGTCATCAACGGACTGACGGACGAATTCCATCCGACGCAGGCGCTCGCCGACATCATGACGCTCAAGGAAAATTTCGAGGAGCTGAAGGGACTGCATCTGGCGTACTGCGGAGACGGCAGGAACAACGTGGCGCGCTCGCTGATGCTCATCTGCGCGAAGATGGGCATCCATTTTTCCATTTTCAGTCCGAAGGAACTGTTCCCGGATGAAGGAATCAGCGAAATTTGCAGGCCCTTTGCAGAAAAATCTGGTGCAAAAATCCAAATCAGTGATAAAATGGATGTCGTAGAAGGTGCTGACGCACTGTATACGGACGTCTGGGTTTCCATGGGCGAAGAAGCGCTCAAGGAAAGACGGATCGGACTGCTTTCCCCTTACCAGATAAACGGAGCGCTGATGCAGGCAACCGGAAAATCCGGCACCATTTTCATGCACTGCCTTCCGGCCGTCAAAGGCCAGGAAGTGACAGAGGATGTCTTTGAAAGCACTGCCAGCAGGGTCTGGGATGAGGCAGAAAACCGGAAGCATACGATAAAAGCCATCATGCTCGGCCTGCTGTAACCAGAAATCCGGCACGCTGAAAGCTGTCCAGACTTTTTCATATTCGAGGAGTGAAAAAAATGAAGAGAACCATCTGCATCCTTCTGATTGCAGCGGCGTTCGTGTGCACGGTCGCCGCTGTTCCAACGGAACGGAACGAAAAGAACGAAGAAAACTGGACCGACTTGATGTATGTGAACGTTCCGATCCTCAAGATTCTGGATTCCCGCGACGGCTATGTCGTCCTGTATTCCAAGAACAAAACCGGCGTCGGAAAGACTGTCATTCCAAAAAAATGGATTTATGGAAAGCCTGACGAGCCGAGAAAATTGAAAATCAACAACCTGCCAAAGGGAAAGATGCAGCCGTACATGACAGTCATCTCAAAAGGCGGGGAATTCAAGCGGGTTGTACTGACAATCCCGCCGAGCAAGAACAACGCGCTGTGGGGCGTCGTCGGAAGGGGCGTGGCAGTGGACACGGACAAGGACACGCTCGAACCGTTGGAACTGTAGCGCCCGCGCAGGCGACGACGGGAAAGAAGCCGCTTCTGCCAGAAGAAGCGGCTTTTTTTTATCACAGGAATTGCAACGCAAGAACGCAAGGAATACAAAATGAAGGAATTTGAGCCGGAGCAGGTGGAGGCGTTCGCCTCATTCATGCAGGATCATGATTTTTTTTACATCGCGGGACACAAGGAGCCGGACGGAGACTGCATATCCGCCAGCCTCGGGATTGCAGCCATTGCAAAGGCGTTCGGAAAGCCGTACCAGCTGCTTTCTGCGGGACCGTTCAAGCGGATTGAAATCCAGGAGTACAAGCCCTTGTTTTCGGACACTATGACGTTTCTTTCCGAAGCGGAGCGCAGGCGCACGGGGCTGCTAGTCTGCGACTGCTCGGAGATCGTCCGGCTCGGCGAGATCAACGGGGACTTTAAGAATCTGGACACGTTCGTCATAGATCATCACAAAACCGCCGGCTGTCCGGAGCGGGCGCAGTGCATTATTGATGCGGACGCGCCAGCTGCTTCAGCGCTCGTCCAGCGGCTGTATGAGCGGTGCATCGGGCCGGTGGACAAGAACCTTGCCGAAATCCTGTTCTTCGGGCTTATGACGGACACCGGATTCTTCCGCTTCCTGACGGACAAAGACGCCGACGCCCTGCACTGCGCCGCGCGCCTTGTCTCTGCGGGAGCCAACCCGCGGGACGCCTACGACAGGATGACAAGCGGCAAGTCCTATTCCTCCCGGAAGCTGCTGGGCGTCATGCTGGAGCACGCGGAGCGCCACTTGGACGGAAGGCTGGTCGTAACCTACGAGACGATGGAGGACACGAAGAAGTACGGACAGGAAGGAAGGGATTCCGATATGCTCTACTCGGCGCTCCTTTCCATAAAGAACGTCGAGGCGGCCGTCTTCGTGCGGCAGGAGACCGACGCCACCTGCACCGCAGGATTCCGCTCAAAGGGGAATGTCGATGTAAGCGCCATCGCCGCACGGTTCGGCGGCGGCGGCCACAAGAACGCGTCCGGCATGAGCGCGGAAGGCAGGCTGGACACGCTGATTCCTGCAATCATCAAGGAATTCGCCCGGATTATGTAAAAAAAAACTCCATACGGGGACGGAAAAACGACGTCCGACCTCCCCCGCCGCCCGTTCCGAAATGCAGCGCGTGGACCATGAGAATATACACAAAAGCAGCAGCCCCCGAACACTATGGTGTAG
>CAMWPF010000182.1 GCA_947176045.1 uncultured Treponema sp.
GGTGTAGATGTTCTGCGAGCCGTAGATCATGCCGCCCAGCTCCCGGCGCACATACTCGCTGAACCACGGGGCGCTGTCGTCGCGCATGAGGTACGCCGACGCGCTGGTGCGCGTGTAGTCGAAGCCGCTCCAAAAATCTTCAAAGGAGTCGTCCGCAGCTTCCCGTGCGATGTATCCGGCCTTGACCATTGAATTCAGGACGTCCTTCTGCCGCTCCATCGCCCGGTTCGGATGGTCGAACGGATTGTAGAATGCCGGATTGGAAAGCTGGATGACAAGGATGGCGGCTTCTGCCGGCGTGATGTCCTCGGCGCTGTGTCCGAAATAGTACTTTGAGGCGGCGTTGACGCCGTAGGTTCCGCCGCCGAAATAGATGCGGTTCAGGTACAGCTCCAAAATTTCGTTCTTGGAATAGCGGCGCTCCATCTGGATCGCCCACCACAGCTCCTTGAGCTTGCGCGTGATGGACATTTCCGCGCGGTCGCAGTACAGCGTTCCGGCAATCTGCTGCGTCAGCGTGGAGCCGCCGCCGAGGGAGCGCCGCGTAAGCTGTCCGACGACCGCCCGGAAGAGCGCCTTGGAGCTGAATCCGTTGTGCCGGTAGAAGATCCGGTCCTCCCGTGTGAGCAGCGCGGCGAGCATGTGGTTCGGAAGCCTGTTCAGGCTGATGATCTCCCGCTTTTCGTCGGATGCGAATTCGGTGATCAGCTCGCCGTTGATGTCGAGCAGCTTGGTCGGAAGCGCCGTGTCGAATGTCGTGATGTATTCTGAATTGATGACGTTCACTGTTCCAGAAAGCCCCAGCCCCAGCGCGGAGCCAAGGCAGATTGCCGCAAAAAAAAGAAGGCCGAGCCAGACAATCGTGGACTTTTTGATTTTTTCCATAATATGTAGAATATGAAATCGCTTTTCTTTTGTCAATGTGATGGCGCGGCGGACGTCTGCCGCGCCGGGGAGCGCGCTTCAAAAGCCCGTGCGGGCAAAAAAAAGGCACGGGGTTAGCCGTGCCAATGCCATCAGGCAGCCGGGGATATGGGTGGGAGGGGAAATTGTCCCCGGCATTTAAACTATCGTCACCGCAGCCGAAAAACTTTAGCGCAAAGCGCATATCTTTTCGGAATTTGGAGGTCCTGCGGCTATTCTTCTGTAACCTGCAAATTCACGGAAAAATTCGCATTGTAGGACTTTCCCTTCCTGATGTCGAGCGCGCGCAGAATTTCATAGCCGCCCATTATGAAGCGGAGCTTGTGCTCGCCCTCGGAAATGCGGACCGGCGTTCCGCGCTGAAGGAACGGCGCGTCGTCGAGGAAGATTTCCGCATTGTCCGGCGCCGTTACAAGCAGCGTCGGCGCGAGGCTTTTCAGCTCGATGCGCAGCTCCGTCGTCTTCGCCTGCTCGATGTACACCGAGCGCACTTCCGAGCGGTATTCCGCCGACTGGACGGTCAGGCTGTGCATTCCCGCTTCCAACATGAACGCGCTGCCTGCGGCGGGCGCCGGCTTTTCGTCGATGAATATGTCCACCGGCGCGCTCCGCTTGTCTGGAGTGGAAATTGAAAGCGCGAGCCTTCCCTTGTTGACGAGCAGCGGCTTGATGTTCATCGAAATTTCCGCGTCCATCGTTTCATCGGGGATGCCCTTCATCGCTGGCTGGAGGCGCAGGAAGATGAAATTCCGCGCCGTGTCGGGAATGACGTCCGCCTTCGTCGTATAGCTGCTGCCTTTGAGCGAGTTCCGCTCTTTCAGCGGGATTTGCAGGATCCATGACAGCTTTGACGGCAGCGGCGTGACGAAGATCCGTGTGCCGGAATAGTCGATGTTCCCTTCGGCGGGAACTGGCGTGATGTTGTCGTAGAGGGAGAATGCCACAGAATCCTGCCACTCGGACACGATGGGCGGAATCTGCATTTTGATTTCGACGCCCTCCACATAGGTCATGTCGTCCGGAAGGAAGATGGCGATGCTGTCGTTGATTCCAGTTGTCGCCGTTTGTCCGCCGGCGTCATAGCCGGGCAGCAGAATTGCCGTCGTTTTTCGGACGCGGAACGTTTCCGCCGGAAGCCGCGCCAGCGCGGCGGCAATGAGGAGCGCAAACGGTATTTTTCTGATGCCTGCAATGCCCATTTCCAAATGTCCTTCTTCCTTGCCGCCTGTTCCGGGCGGCGTGCGGTTTTTCGGGAACGTTATCGGAGGGGGAGGTGCTCTCCGGGATTGAGCGCCTCCCCGTTGCGCCGGATTTCGAAGTGCAGGTGCGGCCCGGTCGCCGCGCCCGTCTGTCCGACCGTTCCGATGACGGCTCCCTTCGATACGGACTGACCGTTCTGCACGGCGATTTCAGAAAGGTGCGCGTAGACGCTCGTCATTCCGTTCTCGTGGCTCAGGATGATGTAGTTTCCGAATACGGCGTCCCCGCGGACGCATGTGCTGACTGTGCCGTTCTGGCAGGCGTACACATTGTCGCCGGCGGGCGCCGCCAGATCGATGCCCTTGTGGAATTTCCATGTTCCGTACACGGGGCTTTGCCGGTATCCGAACGCAGAGGATATTCGCGCGCTGTCAAGGGGCATCCGCAGGGAAGAATCCAGAAAAAAAGCTCTTGCAGTAGGAGAAAATCGTCTGCCGGGGATAAAATACATATTCCGAGCGTTTACAGTATAGCACAAGCCGTCCGATTTTTCCATAAAATCCGCATTTTCTTTTGCGAGGAGCAGCTCGACGGCGGATTCCGGCCGTTCCGGCAGGAAGATTCCTTTCGCCGAAGGAAGCAGGAGCGTTCTTCCTGCGATGCGCGCCGAAACGCCCGGAAGTCCGTTCAGCGTCGCGATGGTGTCGTATGGAATTTCGGACGCCGCCGCGACGGAAAGCAGATCCTCGTCCCGCTTCGGCGTGTAGGCGTAGAATTCTATGACGGCGGCCTGCGGATCTTCGGCATGAGCGTCATTGTATCGGATCGTTTCGCGCAGTTGGCGGCAGATGAGGTCGTTGTGGGAAAGCGCCTCGATGACAGGAAGCCGGGCGGCGTCCAAAAGGAGCGGGGCGTCCTCCGCAGGCAGCGGGCGGGCGCAGAGCAGCGCGGCGGAAAGAACCTGCAGCGTCCGGCGGCGCGCCGCCGTTTTGGTCGGAAGCTGGCCGCTCACCGCGCGGCGCCGTTCCGTTCCGCAAACTTGTTGAAGGCGGCAGAAACGAGGAGGCAGGCCGCCGCCGCCAGCAGGACTGCCGGAACTGCGAGGATGCGCCGCCCTGCCATGACCGCCGCGACCGCAGCGGCTGCCGCCCCGGCGGCAATCAGGCTGATGAGCAGCGTCCGCATTGTCCGCTGCCACGGCGCGGCGCGGATCTTCTTCACTGCAAAAAAGAGGAGGCAGGCTGCCGCCGCGGCGAGGACGGCGCCGGTGTATACGCGCGGCGCCGCCGTTCCGAATTTCCACAGCGGATAGACGATGAGGAAGGCGACCGCCCCGCAGAACAGCAGGAGCAGGAGCGCCCTGAAAAGCGTCCGTGCGGCGGCGCGGAGGGATGACAGAAGGTTGTTCCACATATTCAGCGTGTTCAGTTCCGAACCATAAAAAAAACAGGCCTGTCTGCCAGAACCTGTTTTTCCGTATCGGATGGTGCGTTATTCGGCGATTGCTTCTGCCGGGCATTCGGAAGCGCACGTTCCGCAGCTGATGCATTTGTCCGCATCAATGACACGCTTGTCGTTCTGTTCCGAAATCGCTCCGACCGGGCAGTCCGGTTCGCACGTTCCGCAGTTGACGCACTTGTCCGCGTCGATATTGTATGCCATAGGTTCGCTCCTTGTTATAAAGATACATCTACTATAATGCAGTCCGACGATTTAGGCAAGGCGCTTTTTCCTGCGGCGCTTGTTGTTTTTGCAGGACTGCTTTATACTGGGCGGACTATGAAAAAGGAACAGGTTGCGGCTTTGATCGACCATACGCTGCTTTCCCCTGCCGCGGGAATCCGGGACATCGTGCGACTGTGCGGCGAGGCTCGGCAGTACGGGTTCGCGTCGGTGTGCGTGAACCCGTACTTCGTGCCGATTGCGGCGAACGAGCTTGCGGGAGGCCGCGTGAAGGTGTGTACGGTCGTCGGATTTCCGCTGGGCGCGACGACGGCGGAGGACAAGGCGTCGGAGGCGGCGCGCCCGGTCCCCAACCGCGCTGCGGAAGTCGACAT
>CAMWPF010000183.1 GCA_947176045.1 uncultured Treponema sp.
CTCCGGGCGGAAAAAATTGCCGAAATGGGCAAGGAAATTCCGCTTCCCAAGCTCAAGGAGCAAGTCAGCCAGCGCCTGTCCCAGTATACTGATTATTTTACGGCGGAACGGATTGCGGCAATCAACAACCTCTACCGGCAGATTGTGAGCTTCCGCGACATCTGCACCTACGACTACTTCTTCCTCCTCAAAAAATTCAACAAAAGCCTGCGGGAAAAGGACTTTTCCACAGTGCCGCAGTTCGATAAAATCAACGCCGAGTACATCCTCGACGACCTCAAGGATTTTGTAAGCATCGCGTGGGCGATTCCGTTTGAATCGGACTGGACGCCGCTCATGAAGCTCCTGCATGCCTACAAAGGCGTCGAGCCGGTCGCGCCCGCCGTCTGGAAGAAGGTGCTTGCGCGGATTTCCGCGCTCCGGCTGTCAGGCTCGTTCGAGATGATGCTCCGGCTCATTTCCGCAAATCCGAAATATGTGCAGGAGGTTCCCATCCTCAAGGCGGACATCGTGGAACCGCATCTGGAAAAGCTGCGCAAGGAATCTGAAGACATCGTCCAAAAGCTCATCAGCCAGGAACAGACGAACAAGGCGAACGACATCTGCGCCCAGCTGTTCGGCGCGGCGGAAGTACAGCAGCTGAGGAACTACGTTCCGTCGAAGAACGCCGTCCTCGCGCAAAAAAACCTCAAGACGTTCGCCTACGCGCTTCCGCTCAACTACTGCAAGGCGTTCCTGCTGGAAATCGTCAAAAAAGACATGCGCGAATACTACGACATCGTCATTGTCCGCGGCAAGTGGGAATCCCAGACGCTTTCGGCGCCGTTTTCAGAAAGCTACAACGCATTGCTGACGCTTTCCGACACCATATCCAGCTTCGACGAGCAGCTTGAAGACGACAAGCCCATCGGCATGAAGATGAAGACGCTGATGCTCAAAGCCGACCGCGACAACGGCTCCCGGAACACCATCAACCGCCTCGTCGGCGACGCGAACGACAGCGCCTACGCGAGCATCATGGACGTTACAAAAAACCTCATCGAAATGGGAAAGATCATCAAATCGCTCGTCGACGACTGCACAAAATCAAAACCCATCCTCGTCACAAACTGGAAAGAGCTGGAGCATTACACCGATATTCCAATGCACGACTTCAGCGTCATGATTTACAAGAAAATCTATCTGTTCACAACGCTCATAAAGACGACGCTTGAGCAATAGCGCCGCGGCAAATATGCATTCCTGCTTCAGGCGGCCATCCTGCCTGGCGGCAGTCTGCGCGTGCTTGCTGCAAGTCCTCGCGCGGGCGGAGCACGCGCTCCGGTCTTTCCGCAACGCCCGCTGCCGCAGACGGCAAACCGGCGCGCAAAAACGCTTTCAAAATCAGCATTATCGGGTACAATGACTGTATGCGCATTGTACTGTATGCCGTTCTGGCGCTCGCCGCGCTTCCGGCATTTCCGCTTTCCAAAGGACGGCCGCTGCCGCTCCGCACATTGTATACCGCCGACAGGACGCTCAACGTCAACGACATTGACTGTGCCGATTTTTCGCCGAATTCCTACGTCAATTCATGGTCGGACAACGGAATGCTTTGGATTGAAACAGAAATTCCGCCGGAAGCCGATTCCGGCGGCGCCGAAATACTCTGCCTTTCCACCGAACGCTGCTATCTGGCGGAATTCTTTCTGCAAACTGCCGATGGCGGCTGGCGTCCGGCAGGAAGCGCCGGAACAAGCCTTTCCGCCTCCCAAAAATCGCTCGACACGCTGATTCCGGCTGTCATGCTGCCGCCCGGCGACCTGCCTGAAGGCTCAGAAGCGCCGCGACGCCTGAGGGTGCGGCTGGACTCGCCCCATGCCGCCGTGGTGGAACTATACGTCAGTTCCGCCAAAGACTTCATCCGCAGGAACAGCCGGCTGACAGGATTTTTTTCCGCCGTCCTGTGCGCGGGAATCGCCGTTACCGTGCTTGTGCTTTTTTTCGGCGCGTTGTTCCGGAATGCGGCGCCCGCGCTGCTCGCCGTCTCCTGCCTCGCGCTGATTGCCGACATCTTCATGGAAACAGGCTGCGGCAGCGGATTATTCTGGCAGCTGTTCCGGAGCAGCCGCTACATCTACAAAAGCTCGTTCTTCTTCCTCTGCGCAGCCATGCTCGCGGCAAATCTGTCCGTACATGCAGACCGCAAGGCCGCAGCAGCAGAATTTTCCCCGCTGGCACGCAAGGCGGCGCAGTTCCTGCCGTTCATGGTGATTTTCGTCGTCGCCATCGGAATCCTCTATGTGCTGCTTCCTATTTCCGACAGCGCCATGAAATTCATTCCGATTTTCACGCTGGCCGCCACGACCGCCGTCCTCACCGTGCAAATCCGGCTGCAGATCAAGCACAATCCGCAATCATGGTACGACTGCTGCCTGCTGCTGCCCGCCTTCTACCTGATTTTTCTTGAGCAGCTCTTCCATGCCCTGCGGTTCATTCCCGGCACGACGGCAATCCTCACTGCGTTCGACAACGACAATTCCATTCCCGAAATCGCCGCGCTGTTCCTTGTATCTGGAACGGCGGCATTCCAGATACGCCGGGAGGCCGCGCTCCAACTTGCCGCGCTCCACGGCTCCATGCAGCGCGCAAGGCAAAAGCAAGAAAGCTGTGAGAAAGAACTGTTCGCCTGCACGGAGCTTTCCGCCATGCTCGTCAATTCCATGCAGACGCTCAGCGCCATCGCGGCGCC
The DNA here is from genome assembly GCA_947176045.1 of uncultured Treponema sp. Lineage (GTDB taxonomy): Bacteria > Spirochaetota > Spirochaetia > Treponematales > Treponemataceae > Treponema_D. Next base: position 2,732 of record CAMWPF010000183.1, read on the forward strand.
GTCCGCCGGCAACGCGCCGCCGGAACAGGCGCTCATCCTCAAAAACGGCATCCGCCGCGCACGGCAGCTCACGACGGCGATTTCGCTGCTTTCCAATGGAAGCATCGGAACCGACTTCTTCCAGACAGATGCGGAGCCGTTCAACCTCCACGACTTTCTGCTGCAAGCCATACGTCCGGAACTCGCGGACCTCAAGCTGAACAACTGCTTCATCGACATACATGAAAACTATCCGTCAGGCGAATGTGTCTCCGCAGACAAAAAGCGGCTGTCTCTCATCTTGTCGTTCCTCATGCAGGCTGCCGCAAAACGGAGCCGGCCGGGAACTACAGTCATGATTTCCGCAGAATACACAGACTTCACATTCGTATACACCGTCCACTTCTATTCCACGCCGCTTTCAATACATGAAATATGCCGGCTGCTTGAACAGGAAGGCGCGGCGCTGCCGGAGGAGCAAGCGGACGGCGTTCCAGAACACCCCGCACCTTGCGGCATCGAGCTGCACGCCGCAAAAAAAATCACGGACCAGCTCAAGGGGCATTTCGCCATCTCGCCGGATTCCGACGGAAACACGGTTTCATTCCGCGTCGCACTCGCTCCCGCCGCCGGAGACTTCGCGAATGATGTGATGGAAGCCGACCTTTCTGAAGCGGCAGCACCGCCAGCCGCGCCGCAAAAGCCGCAGGAAGCTCCGCCTGCCGCGGAAACAATCTGCATTCTGGAAGAAGAACACGCCGTGCGGAACCTGCTCATCCAGCTGCTGCGCCCCCGCTACAAGACAGCCGCACTGAACAATGGGGAAGAATTCTTCCGCCTTTTCCAAACCGTACGTCCCGACCTGATTTTATGCTCGCTGACGCTCGCGGGAAAGGACGCCTTCGCCCTGCTCGCCGACGGGCGGCGGGATTCCTCCGTTCCGTTCATCGTGCTTGCCGCCCAGCTGTCGCCCAAGATGGAACGGGAGCTGCTGCGGCTCGGCGCCGCGGACGTCATTGAAAAGCCGTTCCGCCCGGACATCCTGCTGCTCAAAATCAACGCGCTCATCGGAACGCGGCGCGCCCACACGCAGTCGCTGCTGCAAAAAATAAACGCGTCCCTTCAAAAGGCGGTCCGCGCCGCCGCCAGGCCGGATTCCCTGCCGCCGCCCGAACGCCCGGCAGATCAAAACAGGCCGGACGCCCGCGCCGAAATTCCGCCGGCGCACAACGCCGCTCCATTGACAGCGCTCTGCATTTCAGCGAACCTCACGAAAAAAGAAACGGAAATCGCGTTCCTCATCGCAGAAAGCCGAACCGACAAAGAAATCGCGCAGGCGCTGGATATTTCCCCGGCGACTGTCGCCGTCCACAACAAGAACATCTTCAAGAAGCTGGGAATCCACACGAGGAAGGAGCTGTCGGAAAAAGCAGGCGACTGACGCCCGCCGGCACACGCCGTGCCGCAA
>CAMWPF010000184.1 GCA_947176045.1 uncultured Treponema sp.
GAATAAAAGGTTGTCAAAACTAATTCTCAAAATAAAGGAGGTCGATTGCAATGAACAGTGCGAATTCCGACGGCATCATCAATATAGCACATAAAAGGTTTTAGCGAATTAGGGACGGATTCCTTTTCCTTTGTTTTTCATAGGATTTCCATAGAACAATTGGAGTCCTGCCCCATACGACCGCAGGATCATGTCAGCCTTGCCGCCTATTATAGGATTTTGCTTCCGGTTATCATTCCTGATGATGTGAAGAAAATACTGTATGTAGATGGAGATATTCTTTGCCTGAATAAAGTAGCTGGCTTGTACTATGAGGAGATAACAGGTTTTTCAATGGCGGCAAGCCCTGATTCCCAGTGTGAAAATGCGGCGAGAAAGGAGCATTTGGGATTAAATTCCCATTTTCATTATTTTGGAGCTGGCGTACTGCTTGTCAATTTGGAATACTGGCGGACGCACAATGTTCATATAAAGGCGCTGGAATTTATTCAAGAAAATCCCGACAAGTGCGCGTGGCATGATCAGGACGCTTTGAACGCCGTCTTAAAGGGAACGATAAAGCAGTTGGATTTCAGGTATAATTTTTATGAGACGTTTTTCAAAAAAAAGGCAAAATCCTGTATGAGCGATGCCTTGTGGCAGATTGTTTTACGGGACAGGGATGCTACAGATAATGTCATGGGGGGTATATGCCTTTTGCATTACTCGCAGACTGAGAAGCCGTGTTTTTTTGAGTGCGGACACCCGCTGCGAGGATTGTGGCGCGCCTATTATAAAAAAATCTTTGGCAGAAAAGTATGCTTGAAATTCAAGTACAAGGGGAGAAAGAAATATGCGTATATAAAACGAAAAATTCTCAGCACCATTTTTCATTTCAAGATGAATGAAAGCTACGAAATTTGTGAAGATTCGCCAGTGCTGGCCGCTTATTTTGAGAAATTGCACGTGTGATGTTCTGTTCTTCCCAAATCTTCTGCTGCACACATCATGGGCATTCGGTATTCAAATGATGCCGGCCGCAATTATGCTGGGAGACTGGGGAGCTTTTGCCATTATCGTTTCGACTTTCTTGAGGTCATGCTGTTTTATTCTTCTTCATAAAAATGCCGCAGAGCATTCTTGCCGTGTCGTTTTTTATAAGAATTTCAAACAATGCATATACAATGCTGCCGGTGATTATGGAACAAAGAATTACAACTGTGTCATTCTGGATGTTTCTGAACGCATTATAAATAACGCCGTACATGACAAGCGTTCCTGCAAGAGCCTGCAAGATGTTCTTTGCGTTCTTCCATGACTTTATGTATTTCCATGATGGAAACAGCAGTATGATTGGCGTGATAAATTCCACGATGACCGTCGCTATGGCCGCGCCGAGAACATCATATTTTTTAATCAGCAGGACATTCAAGAATATATTGAAGAATGCGGCGGTAATTTGAGCGGCAAGGGAGAATCTCTCTTTGCGTTGCGGTGTGATTATGAGATGGCCCAAAAAAGAGCTTGTACACCATGCGATGATTCCAATAGCAAGGATCTTCATGCTTTGCGCGGCGGGGAGATATTCCTTGCCGCTGAAAGTATTCAGCAAGGGTCTTGCAAGGAAGAACAGGCCTGCGGTTGCCGGCAATGCAAAGAAATATGCCACGCCGCATACGTTTGAAATTATATTTCTGTATTCATCAGTTTTGTTTGCCTCAAGGTAGTATGAGCTTCTGGGCATGAATGTGCTGATGACAGAAGTGATGAGTTCTATGACGAGTTTTGTGAGTTTGAACGCTGCGGCATAAAAGCCGACTGCGCGGTCTCCAGACATAAAGCCCAACATCACAGCATCAAGGGCTGAGTTGATTTTTGTTGCGCAAGAAATCCCAAAAAAGGTGAAGATTGGCTTCAAATGCCTTTTCAACTCGATGCGCGTTTTTTGGAACAGATTTATAAATTTTTTTGCGTGGAAGAAGTTGACAAGGTATGAGCCTACGTTTGAAAAGACACCGATTGCAGCGTAAATATGGTAGTCCTCAGGATTCTTTACGAGCAAGAACAGCGCTATGAGGCTGATTATTTGGAAAAGCGCATGGCGGATTGTGATGTAGCCGTATTCTTCCAACGCTGTATAAAACCAGTTTATACCTACAGCTGAAAAAAGAATTTTCACAGAGCAGATGATGATGAGAATTCTGTACTCGTTGAATTTCGCAACGAATATAAATCCTGCCGCAAGAAGAATATATGCTGCAATTGTTGAGAATATATTTATAGACAGAATTTCACGGCAAAATTGGGAAAGTCTGTCTTTGTCATCACGTATTTTTGCCGCCTCGCGGGCGGCATATGTCGAGATTCCAAGTTCTGCAATGATCAGGAAATATTCAATAATGGAATTTGCAAAATTTACCTTTCCAAGTCCTTCCGGCATGAGTATTCGGGAGGCATAAGGAAATGTGATGATTGGATAGATTGTGTTCAGAACACTTTTTATAAAATTGAGCAGGGCATTTTTCTTTAACGACTTCTGCGGCACTGCGTTTTCCTAGAAGCTGTATTTTGCAGCTATATTGATTACAAAATTTAATCGGTCGCCGGCAACTCCTTTTGAGTTGTCATTGAGCGGATTAATTTCACTGCATACAGTAAGACCAGCCTCAAGGCGGAAACTGGGAGTAATATAATACAATGCTTCTGTGGAATAATCATAACGTACACGTATGTTAGATTCCCGAGTATCCTCGTCTTTGTCAATAAACCAGCTGTAATCCATATCAGGATTATTCCGCCGGAATGAAAGTGACCAATATCCGTGAGGATAGTACAACGTGAAGCCAATATATTGACTGTTTCCGCCAGTACCCATGCCGGCTCCCAGCCATTGTCCTACGTTTGTATATCCTTGCGTGATTTTATGATGGGCGTAGAATGTGGTACTCCACAGCCATTCATAATCTCGTGATGATTCCAGATTTGTACATTCGAGCAGGAATTCTCCTTGGAACGAATCGGAAAATCTAGCGGTTTTTCTGATTCCTGCTGTCCATGCTTGCGTATGGAACGGATAACGGAAAATATATCGAATATTCGGACTAAAATCATTCCGCGCCCATTCAAGATACAGCTCAAGCCCGACTTTTGGAATAAGATAGTCGACTGTGAGCGAAAAACGTTGGTCGCTGTCATCGTCGCCGCCGGACGTGCCAAGTCCCGGTACAAGAATCTCAAACAAGCTGTACGCATTCATGTCGTCCCACTTGCTGAGCATCGTCCGGTTGATTCCGAGCGTAAGCCCTTTGAAGATGTAGGGGAGCGACCATGCGATCGAGAATCCGCTGATGAGGTTGTGGTCGTTCTCGTCTTTGCTGTCGAAATAATCGGATTCGCTCAAGCGGCCCCACCATGCGCGCAGCTCGATGTCGCCGAGATGCCAGCCGAGCTTGGGAATCACCATAGCCTGCCTGCGCAGACCGATGTCGAATTTGGGGTAGCTTGGCGCATTGTTTGAATGGATGATCGGATTGAGCCGCGCGGGGCCGAGCCAGATTGTCTGCGTTCCAAAGCCGGCGGTGAGCGTCTTCCATGAGTAGCGGATTTCCGTGTCGCCCCAGTCGAACGTGAAGAACGAAGAGTCTCCGAACCGCTGCGGCGCATCTATGGAAGCAACGCCGTAATATCCGTATTCCGACGCGCCGCCGAAAAATATCGTCGGGTTTCCGTCCTTGTCAGTTCCGGCGTAATTCGGCTCGATGTAGTCAAACCCCAGATTCTGGCTGAAGCTCACCTGCGGCTTTACCGTCAGCTCAAGCCCGTATGCCTCGAGCCGCGCGCCGGCGGTGAGGCTGGTGTTGTAGCCCTTGCCCTGCCACAGCGCGCCGTCGTTCTGTCCGTAGGGCGCGGCGGTGTTGAAGCTGTTGTACCATTCCGGACCGTACCACTTGAGGAACACGCCCTGCGGAACGCCGCGGAGGTAGCCGTTCTCCGACGGCTCCTTCGGCTGCCAGAGCGCGCGCAGGCGGCCGAGGTTGTTGCCCTGCCACGGATGGGAGGGCGGCTGCTCTTCCGCCGCTTCGGTTCCGTCCCCGTCCGCAACGGCCGCCGCCTCCGTTCCGATGTTCCAGACGGAGTCGCTCAAGGTGCGGTAGTTGAGGGAGGGGCGGACGGTGATTCCCTGCAATGAAAGGAAGT
>CAMWPF010000185.1 GCA_947176045.1 uncultured Treponema sp.
CCCCACTTATTTTTTTTATGTTAAGGCGACCAACGCTATATAACCCCGTGAGTTCGTCGGCCTGGTTCGCTGTGTATTACCTAAACGCTCAATTGTCAGATACTGGCTTACACCCTGTTCGTTATTACCCCCCCCCCGTCCGGTACATTTCCGTCGTATTTATAGCTTTCCTCTGCTTCGTACGCACATATGGAACATGACCGCCTTCTCGTGCCGTCTTCGGTTTCAGTCGCCGGCTTTACAACAGACCATTCTCCGAATGTGTGCGCCGCCTTGCCGCTCACTTCCGTTGTATGTCCGCATGTCGCCGCGTGCCAGTGATATTCGGCGTCGCTTGTCCACGCTTCTGCAAACGTGTGGCTGTGCTCGTCCGAATCCACTGTACAGCCGGCAAAACCAAAGGCAAGTGCCAGCACCGCAAGCGCGGCGGGCAGTTTGTGTGTTCTCATCATCTTTTTACTCCTTCGTTGATGAATTGTTATTTTCCCCGGCGCGCGACAGTCTCGTTCGCGCGGGAAATTTCTTCTTCTGCCTTTGCGGCAAATCTGCTGTAGACAGAGGCGTTTGCCAGAGCCATTGCCGAAAGGTACGGAACAAGCTTGTCGTTTATGACGCCGACAAGCAGCTTTTTCAAGGATGACGCGCTCTCCCCTTGTGCGCCTGCGGCGGCGCGCTCGACGCGCGCGCTGTCGGCATCCATAAGGCTTCCCGGCACTTTGTCCTGCTTTATGGCAGTCGTAAGGTGCGCGGAAAGAAGATCGACATCTTCCATCACAGTTTTGAGGAATGCGTCATCCGCAACGCCTGCGTCCGCCTTGTACAGCCGCACAAGCGCATCGCTCAACGCATCAACTTCCGTTGCGCGCGTCTTTGCATTCAGTTTGTTCATAACTTCTCCATCTCCGAGATCCGCCCCGGATTTTTATCTTCTGACGGTATATGCAGCCTGGCCTTGGGAACAGCCCGAACCTTCAAAAAACTGCGTTAAACGCAAAAAGGACGCACGCCGCAGTCCTGAGACCGCGCGCGTGCGTCCTTTCTATGTATGTAAATAAAATGTTTTTTAAAAGTTCTTGAAAATCATGCCGTCCGCCGGAAGCAGCCGTGCTGCTGCAAAGCTGCCGGACGCGGAACAATTCATACTCAGATGAAGAAGCGGCTAGTAATACCCCCCCCCATGCACATTCTACGGATTGCTCCGGCAGCTGAAGCTGTGCTGACAGTAGTAGTCTTCATGGCAGGAAGTATAGCACGGAACGCAGAAAAGTGAAAAGGGGGCGGCATTCCAGCCCCTCATTTTCAGCGTCAATCCGTCCAGAGATGAAATGCAAGCGGAACGCTCCACGCCGGGATGCTTTGACTACATCGAAGACTTAATTGAGCGTGAAAACACGTTCACAATAGAATGTTTTGCCGCAAGCGTCGGCGAATTCCTTGCGTTCAGAAAATATGATAATATACTGAAAGAAAAAAGATTTCTTCAGACTTTGACCGGCAGATACAAAATGCCGGAAAGGGGCGGACATGCAGATGACTGACATCCTTCAGCGCGAGCTGATTTACCTGTGGTACTACTTCGACCTCCAGCTGCGCCAGATTTTCTGGTACTGGGTTCTGGGAATCGCAATCGGCTCGTGCATTTCAGTCTTTGCGAAAAAGTCAATCCACCGCGCGGCGGAAGTCCTCGGGCGGCGCGTGCCGGGAATCGCGGGGATTGCGATTGCGTCCGCGCTCGGAATCGCCTCGCCCTTGTGCATGTACGGCACTGTTCCGATTTGCGCGGCGTTTTCGCGCAAGGGCGTGAAGGACGACTTTCTTGCGGCGTTCATGATGGCGAGCGTCCTTTTGAATCCGCAGCTGATTCTGTATTCCGCCGCGCTCGGTCCTGCAATGCTCGCCGTGCGGATTGCAAGCTGCTTTCTCTGCGGCGTTTGCGCGGGAATTCTCGTGCGCGTCTTTTTCTGCCGGAAAGGCGGAAGGCCGTTCTTCGACTTCTCGCAATTTGCGGAGCCTTCCGACCGCGACACCGAGCCGAACATCGCCCTCCGCCTCCTCAAGAACATCGCCCGCAACATCCGCGCGACCGGCCCGATGTTCCTTTTGGGAATCGCGCTTTCGGCCGTCTTCCAGCGGTACGTTCCGGCGGACGCAATGGCGCGCCTTTTCGGAAAAAACGAAGGATTCGGCGTGCTGATGGCGGCGACAATCGGCGTTCCGCTCTACGTCTGCGGCGGCGGCACGATTCCGCTGTTGCAGCAGTGGCTCGCCTCCGGCATGAGCGCCGGAAGCGCCGCGGCGTTCATGCTTACCGGCCCCGCCACAAAGATTACGAACCTCGGCGCGCTCAAGACCGCGCTCGGCGCAAGGAACTTCGCGCTGTACCTCGTGTTCGTGATTGCGTTCCCGCTCGCCGCAGGACTTTTGGTGAACGCAGTGCTGTAGGGAAAAATCGATGCGGCGGCGCGCTGGTTTTTACGCGTGCGGCGTCCGTCCGGCGGATACGGATTCTGCCGGTCCAGCCGCCTGCGGCGCAGCTTCCTTCCGTTCCGGCGCAGGACGTTCATTTTCCTGCCATTTCATAAAGCAGATCCGGCATTCAAGGATTCCAAGCAGCACCGCGCCGGCGGAAAACCAGCGCAGGATTCCGTCAAACCCCGCAAAAAAGTCGAAAATGCCATGAATCAAAACGGCGAAGACCAGCGGCGCCACATACGCCTTCCTGCTCCGCACCGCCCGGACGAATACCGCCCCCAGCCCGGCGCAGCACGCATGGATGACATCGGAGGAGGCCATCCGCACGAAAATCAGATGGTACAGCAGCTCCGCGCCGCGCCCGTTCGCCTGCTGAAGGTGCGTCAGAAAATACGCCGCCGACTCAAAGCTTCCAAGGCATATCCCGAACAGCAGCCCCGCCAGAAAGAACTCCCGGAACGACAGCCGCTTCGACGGAATGAAAAACAGGAACACGACTTTGACAGCCTCTTCAATCAGCCCGTTGAAGAACAGCGCGCGCAGGAACAGCGTTCCCGAAATGCCGCCGACAATCATTCCGTCTTGGAAAACCGACTGCTCCAGAAACAGCTGCATGAATGCAATCGGCAGAACCGCCAGCAGTCCAAGCAGTCCCGCCGCCAGTTCCGTGGAAAGCCGCAGGCGGAAGGCAAAGCGGAACAGCAGGAAGCAGAGCAGGAACGGCGCGAAGCAAAGCGCAATGACTATCGGAACATTCATCGTTCCAGAATACCGCATGAAGTGGACTTTTGCAACGACAAAGGCTATACTCCCTGTATGGCAGAAAAAAAATCAATTGTCCTTGTCGGCATCAAGCATTCGGGAAAGACGACGCAGGGCAGGCTTCTGGCGAAGCGATACGGCTGTCCGTTCATCGATATTGACGACGAAATCATGCGGCTTGCCGGAAGGACGCCGCGCGAACTGTACCTCGCGCAGGGACAGGACGGCTTCCTTGCCGCAGAAGCGCAGGCATGCACGGACGCCGCCGCGCAATGCGCCGGACGCCGCGCCGTCATCTCGACAGGCGGCGGAATCTGCGACAATCCGCCCGCGCTGGAAGCGCTCCGCTCCTGCGGAACGTTCGTCTTCCTCAAAGTGCCGGAGAAAACCGCCGCCGACCGGATATTCAAAAAGGCCCGCCGCCTCGCCGATGGAGAATGGAGGAACCTTCCGGCGTACATCGCAGGCAGGCATCCCGCTTCAGAAGACGACGCGCGCAGAATCTTCCATGATTTTTATGTCGCCCGCGACGCCGCCTATTCGCGCCTCGCCGACATCACCATCACAGCCGACTGCGCTTCCAAGGACGAAAATTCCGCGCGCATTCTCGCCTGCCTTGAGTCCGCCGCACAATTGAACGCGACGGACTGATTTCCTTACGTTATCTTTTTCAGAACGGCAACCAGCTTCGTCTTTTCAATCAAATCAATCGGCCGGCCTTCCACGTACTTGCGCGCGCCGTCCGTAAACGCTCCTGCCGTAACGCAGAATCCTCGGTCGCACTTCAAGTCGCGGAGCTTTTCATGGAACGTGCGGACATACAATTCTCCGACGGAGCCGGTGCTTCGGAAAAAGCGGAACAACTCCGTATCCTCCCATTTTGCCGTCTCCCCAGAACACAAAATTCCGACGAACTGG
>CAMWPF010000186.1 GCA_947176045.1 uncultured Treponema sp.
AGAAGAAGCTTGTGATTACGGAGCTGCCCTACGGATCTTCGACGGAAAGCCTCATGGATTCGATTGAAAAGGCGGCGCGCGCCGGAAAGGTCAAAATCGCTTCAATCAACGACTTCACCGCCGAAACAGTCAGCATCGAAATCCGCCTGCCCCGCGGCGTCTACAGCAAGGATGTCCTCGACGCGCTTTACGCCTTCACGGACTGCGAGAAGACGGTCTACTGCAACCTCCTCGTCATCAAGGACAATATGCCGGTGCAGATGACGGCGACGCAGGTCGTCGAATACCACGCCGCGCAGCTGGTCGGCGTCCTCAAGGACGAGCTGGAGGTGGAGCGCGCCGAGCTGACGGAAAAGCTCCATCTGCGGACGCTGGAGCGGATCTTCATCGAGGAGCGGATCTACAAGGCGATCGAGCAGATGAAGACGGCGGAGGCCGTGAACAAGGCGGTCAAGGACGGATTCAAGCCGTTCCGCGCGGAGCTGCTGCGCGATGTTGCCGACGACGACGTGGACTACCTCCTCAAGATTCCCATCCGCCGCATTTCGCTGTACGACATCAACAAAAGCCGCAAGGAAGTCGCCGCCATCAACGCGCGCCTCAAGGAGATCGCGCGGCTTCTCAAGCATCTGGTGGACTACGCCTTGAGCTGGCTGGACGGCATCGAGGCGAAGCTCGATTCGGAGAGCGTCCGCCGCCGCACGACGCTTGCGGACATCCGCACGGTGGACGTCAAGACGGTCGTCCGGCGCGATACGCCGCTTCGCTATGATGAGAAGAACGGCTACCTCGGCACGCAGGTGTCCGGCGGCGCCGAGCTGATGAAGATTACGCCGTTCGACCGCATCCTCTACGTGCGCAAAAGCGGCATCTATACGGTTACCGAAGCGCCGGGAAAGGTCTTTGTCGGGCCGGAGCTGCGCTGCTGCAGCTTCGCCGACAAGGAAAGCCTCGCCAAGCTGCTGTTTACTATTATATACCGCGATCCGCAGACGCAGTTCGTCTACGTCAAGCGCTGCCGCATCGGCGGCTACATCATGAACCGCGACTACTTTTTCGCGCCCGACGGCATGGAAGTCCTGCACGTCGATACGCGGAAGCATTTTTCGTTCAAGCTGCATTACGTCAGGAAGCCCCGCGTCAAGGTGCTGTCGGAGACGTTCAAGGCGCAGGACTTTTTGGAGAAGGGGCTGAAGGCGCAGGGAACGCGCGCCTCCGCCAGGGAAGTGGAGTCGGTGGAAGTGCAGGCGGAAAAGGGCGGCGCGTGATGGCGCGGCGCTCCGATTGATGGAAGCCCCGGAATCTGCTATAGTGGCATATACATATCTGCCGCCCGCTCGCAGGGCGGCGTTTCGAGGTGTTTATGTCTGAGAACAACGAGGTCCGCGTGCGGTACGCGCCGTCGCCGACCGGAATGCAGCATATCGGCGGCGTGCGCACGGCGCTCTTCAACTATCTGTTCGCGCGGTCGCGGGGCGGAAAATTCATCCTCCGCTTGGAGGACACCGACCGCACCCGCTACGATGAAAAGTACGTTCAAAACCTGTACGACACGATGGCGTGGCTCGGCCTTGAATGGGACGAGGGCGGCGACAAGGGCGGCGGCTTCGGGCCGTATGTCCAGAGCGAGCGCTTCGAGCTGTACAAGAAGTACGCCTTCGAGCTTGTCGAAAAGGGCGAGGCGTACTACTGCTTCTGCGACGCCGAACGCCTTGAGCGCATCCGCAAGATTCAGACGGAGAACAAGATGGCGCCCGGCTACGACCGCAACTGCCGCCACCTCACGCCGGAGGAAGTCAGGGCGAACCTTGACGCGGGCAGGCCGTACGTCATCCGCCTCAAAGTTCCGATGGAAGGCGTTACGAAATTCCATGACCACCTCCTCGGCGACATCGAATGGAAGAACGAGGACATCAGTCCCGACCCGGTGCTCCTCAAGAGCGACGGCTTTCCGACCTACCACCTTGCGAACATCGTAGACGACCATTTCATGAAGATTTCCCACGTCATGCGCGCGCAGGAATGGATTCCGTCCACGCCGCTGCACGTCCAGATGTACCGCGCGTTCGGCTGGGAGCATCCCGAATTCTGCCACCTTCCGATGGTCAACGGCAAGGACGGGCAGAAGCTCAGCAAGCGTCACGGCGCGACGTCCCTCAATGAATTCCGCGCCCGCGGCTACCTGCCCGAGGCAGTCATCAACTATGTCGCCATGCTCGGCTGCTCCTACATCGACGGCCAGGACATCTACAGCCTTGACGAGCTTGCCGCGAATTTCAAGCTGGAGCACTTGAACAAGTCTCCGGCGGTCTTCGACTACAAGAAGCTGGAATGGTTCAACGGCCAGTACATCCGCCAGCTTTCCGACGGGGAGCTGTACCGCCGGACGCTGCCGTTCATCACAAAGACGGGCGACGCCGCGCTCGACGTCAACGCTTCCGACGAATTCCCCTCGCCGCGCGTCGGGCCTGAGCATTCGGGCATCGCACTCGGAGCGGACGGCGCGCCGGTCTGCGTTGACGCGTCCATGAACATGACGTCCGCCGACGTCGAGGCGGCGCTCATGAAGCTCATGCCGCTCATCAAGGAGCGCCTTAAATATCTTTCGGACGCCGCGGAAATGGTGCGCTTCCTCTTTACGGAGCCGGCGGTTCCGCCGCTCGAGCAGCTTGTTCCGAAGAAGCTTGACGCCGCGAAGACGAAAGATATTCTGGAGGCGGCGAAGGACTTTGTGCGCGCGCTTCCCGCGCTTGATCATGAGGCGGCTGAGGCGCTCGCCCGAGAGTCTGCGGAGAAGCTCGGCGTCAAGCTCGGCGACTTCATGATGCCGATCCGCATGGCTGTTACCGGAAGCCGCGTCAGCCCGCCGCTCATCGGCTCCATTCAGATTCTGGGGGAGCGTCGTTCGCTGGAACGGCTTGATCGCGCGCTCGGCGCGTTCTAGGAAGGACTTTGGCGTAAAAAAAAGGAACGTCCCGCTGCAAAGCAGCGGGACGTTCCTTTTTAATGCGGACTGCTATGATCTACAGCTTGAATTTCGACATTTCAGCGGCAAGCTCCTTGACTTGGCTGCTGTTGTTCGTCGTGTGTTCCTGCGTCGTGTTGAGGATTCCGTTGATGTTGCTGATGTCCGCAAGGATGGCTCCCATGTGTTCGTTGGTCGCCCTCGTCGTGTGGGAGAGGATTTCAATTTCAGGCTGAAGAAGCTTGCCTCCGCGCTTAATTTCAGTGGCGCCGTACTTTACGGAGTTTGACGCCTCGTTGATGTGATGGATGCCGTCGAGCACCTGCTGGTTTCCGGTGGTCTGCTCCGTCATGGCGTTGGAAATGACAAGCTCCTGCTCCTTGACCCTTTGCGAAAGGTCGTAGATGACATTGAACTGCTGCTGCACCTGCTTTGTGTTGACGGAAATCGTGGAAATCGATTCGGAAAGCGACTTCAGGCTGTCTTCGATGGACTTTGACTGCTTGTCGGACTGGTCCGCGAGCTTGCGGATTTCGTCGGCGACGACGGCGAATCCCTTGCCCGCCTCTCCGGCATGGGCGGATTCGATGGCGGCGTTCATGGCGAGCAGGCTCGTCTGCCGCGCGACGTTCTGGATTGCCTTTGACGCGTCCAGAAGTCCCGCGGACTGGGAGAGGACGGATTCCGCGGTTTCGACGGCGTTCATGACGCGCTTGCGCCCCTCGTCGGAAGCGGACTCCAATTCCGTGACGGTCGTCGTGTTCTTTTCCAGAATTTGGGAGACGCTGTTGACGTTCGCGACCATCTGTTCGACGGCGGCGGACGCCTGCGTGATTCCCGACGCCTGGCTTTCAATCTGCTCGTTGAGCGAGCGGATCCGTTCCAGAATTTGGAGCGTGGTCGCGTTCGCCTCTTCGACGCCCGCGGACTGGTTGTTCATTTCGTTCTTGACGGAATTGATGGCCTGGGAAATGGAATTCATCGTGGTGAACGTCCGTTCGATGTTTTCATGCAGCAGCTCCGACGTGTTCAGCGTGTTCTTGACGGCGCTGTCCATCGTCGTGAAGATTTCCTTCATGATTTGGTAGGATTTGTTCGTGTTGCTCGCCAGATGTCCGATTTCATTGCGCGTGATGATTGGAATCGGCTCGGCGGTGTAGTTCCGGTGCGCGAGCGAGGAGATGATT
>CAMWPF010000187.1 GCA_947176045.1 uncultured Treponema sp.
CAGTCCAACCGTCGTCATCAAATCGACCGTCCCGGTCGGCTACACGGAAAAAATCCGGCGGGAGCTTGGCTATCCGAACATCCTCTTCTCGCCGGAATTCCTGCGCGAGGGGCACGCGCTCTACGACAACCTCCATCCGTCGCGCATCGTCGTCAGCTGGCCGGAGGGTGCGGAGGAGCTGAGGCCGAAGGCTGAAGAATTCGCAGGCCTCCTGCGCGGCGGCGCCCTCGAAGCGGACGTCCCCGTCCTCATCCCCCACTGCACGGAGGCGGAGGCAGTCAAGCTGTTCGCAAACACCTACCTCGCCCTGCGCGTCGCCTACTTCAACGAGCTTGACACCTACGCCGAAGTCCGCGGCCTCGACACCGCGTCGATCATCCGCGGCGTCTGCCTCGACCCGCGCATCGGCGACTTCTACAACAATCCGTCGTTCGGCTACGGCGGCTACTGCCTGCCCAAGGACACGAAGCAGCTGCTCGCAAACTACAAGGACGTTCCGAACAACCTCATCGGCGCCATCGTCGATTCAAACCGAACCCGCAAGGACTTCGTCGCCGAGCAGATCCTCGCCCGACGCCCGAAGACCGTCGGCATCTACCGGCTCACGATGAAGGCGGACAGCGACAACTTCCGCCAGTCGTCGATCCAGGGCGTCATGAAGCGCATCAAGGCGAAAGGCATCGAAGTCATCGTCTACGAGCCGACGCTCGCGGAGGACGCGTTCTTCAATTCAAAAGTCGTCCGCTCCCTGCCGGAATTCAAGAAGGCGAGCGACGTCATCATCGCGAACCGCTATGCGGAGGAGCTTTCGGACGTCAAGGAAAAGCTGTACACGCGCGACCTTTACTGCCGCGACTGACGGCAGGGCGGAACTGAATCTCCTACCAGAACCACAGCTTCATGCCGACGGAAAGCACGGCTCCCGCCTGGACGGGGTATTCGCCGCTGTCAACAAAGTGGAACGGCGTATAGCGGTCCGCGCCGCTGTTGCCGTTGTTTCCATATCCAAAGCGCGCCGCGTACACATCGTCGTCAATCATCGTGTAGTAGCTGTACATAAAGCCCGCCGTCGCTGAAAGCTGGAACGGAACCTTCGTCTTCTGAAAATTGTACAGGACGCTCGCGCTCGCAATGTGCATCCACTGGTATGCGCCGTCGTGCAGGAAGTATTTCTCCAAGTCGTCGCGGTTGTACGGGCTCAGCTCCGAATACAGCGAGCTTCCCGGCACCTGCTGGGAGCCGTAGTCCGCCCCATGGCGGACAAACTGGTACTGCACGGAGGCCGTCAGTCCGGCGGCAGGACGCGCCTCGAAGCGGAAGAGGAATTCGTCGGAATTCGGCGGAAGATAATAGCCGAGCAACTCGCCGTTGTTCGTATAGTTCTCGCTGATGTAATGGGCGTACCAGGGCGTGTAGTTGATGGAATGATGGGTGTAGCAGTACGGCTCCACCTTCGTGTAGCGCATCGACACCGAACCGAACGGCAGCCACGGAAAGACGACCTTCGTGCCGAGCTGTCCGGCGAACATCGCCCTGCTCGACGTGAACGGATTGTTGTTCAAGCCGTTGATTTCATCCAGATACAGGGACGCCCAAATCGAGCCGAGGCCGGGCTTCCGCACCTTGATGTTTCCGAACAGCGCGAGGTTGTCGCAGTCGCCGATGTGGTTCTGGTATTCCACATACGTGACGAGCGGGAACAGGTAGCCGACCTCAAAGCGCTTGGGATAGACGACGGAGCTTCCGAAATCGAAGTGCAGGTAGGTGAAGTCCAGCTCCAGCATGTTCACGGAAAAGGCGTTCTGATAGAAATACGAATCGTCGATCCCGTCCTTTTCCTCCGGATATGAATCCTCATTCATGTAGTCCTGGTTGGGATATTCCAGAATTCCGGCAAGGCTTGAGAATTTGAGGAACGGAAACAGCTCCACCGTCACGTCCCCGGAGAAGAACGGGCGCGCCATGCCGTTGAGGACGAGGCTGCTGCCCGAATCCATCGCCGCCCACTCCCGGTAGATCCGTCCGGCGCCGACCGAAATCCGCCCGTCCAGAAACGACGCCCTGATTTCAGGATTGATCCCGCCGCTCAGCCCCGCCGTCTGCGGCCAGCCCTCCAGGCCGGACGCGGACAAATTGGACAGCAGGTACATCTGCCCGTCCCACCGCTTTTGGTACTGGTACGGCAGATAGGAGGTGTTGAGCAGCTTTCTGACCGTCCGGCGGCGGGGTTCTGCATATTCCAAACCGTCCGCATCCTTCCTTCCGTCCAAGAAGTCCTCCACGCCGTCCGCATACCAGGCATAGCCGATGAAGTAGTCGTCGCCGCACTCGTACAGCGGCATCCGCGTGATGTCGAAGAATGCGGCCAGGCGGTAGGAGACGTTCTTCCCCACGTCGCCGGCAAAGTGGAATGACGGAATGATGTCGAACCCCCACTGGTCGAACTCCGGCCTCGTGTACAGGCCGCCTGACGCAGACGCCTCCAGCCCGAAGCGGAAGTCGAAGCTCATCGGAAAGCGCGCGCTCCTGTTCTGGACGCGGAAATGCAGGCTGCGCGCCTCCTTCGCGGGCTTCCGTTCGCGGGAGGCGGCAAAATCCTCCAGAACCTTCACTTCCGCGGGATGCAGGCGGGCGCGGTTCAGCAGGACTTCGTCGATTGCGGCGAGGATCCGCTTCTCCGGCCACGGCTTCGCGCCGGGAAGGAAGCCGCACAATCCCCGCAGCTGCGCGTTTTCAAGCACATCGTATATTTCATTCGAAATGTCAACGGAACTGTTCGACTGCGCGAAGGCGCAGAACGCGCCGACCAGCGCGACAATGCAGACAGACAGCTTCTTCCTCATCTTTCCCCCAAATCCTAAAAAAGCGTGCAGGCAAGGTATACGGCAAGCTCGACGCCCTGCCCGAACCTGCCCGGCTCATTTCCGCTGTTGAACACGAACGTGTACGTCGCCCGCCCGTTCAGTTCGAAATGGTCGTTGAACGAATATCCGCCCTTGAGCGTAATCTGGTTCGTGTACTGGACGGTTCCCGTCAGGCGGTACGCGCGCGCAAGCTCCTCCGCCTCCTCCGCCGTAAGCGCGCCCATCTTGTACAGGACGGACGGATAGTACGCCGAATAGGCCTTTCCGTCGATGACGACCGTGTTGTCAAGCAGCCCGAACGAATTGGTTCCGTGGGCGACGAACAGATAGCCGATTTCGGAATGCCACTTGCGCGGCCGCATGTAGCACAGCCGCGCCTCTGCGCCGACCGCGTCGGGCCCGAACGGCGTTCCGATCCATGAACAGATGGGAATGCTTCCGTCGCTCTGCATATTGTAGCGCTTCCTGTACAGCGACCAGTCCGCGCCCTGTTTGAGGTACAGGAACGGCGTCGTGTAGATTCCCTCCAGCGTGCCAAGCCACCAGCCGCCGTGCCGTTCGGGGAACGTCAGCTCCGCGCCGAGCTGCATTCCCAGGCTGTCCGGCATCGCGCGCCCGGTCGGCCCCGTCCGCTCGTTGGGCGGCTGGATTTCATTCTGCGCGTACAGAGCGTAGATCCGCAGGAACCTGCACAGCGTGATGTCGACTTGGACGCCCATGTACTGGCAGACGTGCGCCTCGCCGTAATAGCGCTCCTCGTCGTCCGTCATGTACTCCTCCCACGCGCCGAACGAGTGCATGATCATGAGCGGATTCAGAAAGCGCAGCTCGAACGGCCCGTTGACGAGCGTTCCTTCGACGATTCCCGCCTTGAGCCACTTGAACGGGCGCACCTCCAGCTGGTGGAGGTACATGAACTTGGTCGAGGAAACCTGCACGGCGTCCATGCAGTAGCGCACCCACGGCGAATACAGGCTCAGCTGCACATATCCGTCCGTCTCGAACGTCGAATTGTAGATGATGCTCCCCGTCTGCGTCCGCCCGATCTCCAGCCCTTCCTTGGCGACATGCAGGTTGACGCCCCATTTTCCGAACGACTTTCCGACGCTGCCATATGCGGTGCGCGGCCACAGGAATTCAAAGTCGCCGGAGCTGTACGGAAGGTTCGTGACTTTCCAGCCGTCCATGCCGAAGAAGCTCTTCCCGAAGAACGGATCCGTCTCGATGAATATGAGGTCGGCGAAACCGATGTACAAG
>CAMWPF010000188.1 GCA_947176045.1 uncultured Treponema sp.
GGATGCTGTTTTCAAGCCGGCCGCCGCCGATGTACGGAAGGCTTTCGCCCGAAAAGCGCAGCTCCCCATACGGATCGTCTTCAACAAGGACGACGTCCCTGCCCTTCAGAAGGTTGAACACTGCCTCGCGGTTTCCGGCTGAATAAGTCAGCCCGGTCGGATTCTGGAAGTTCGGGATGATGTAGATGAACTTGACGTCCTGCTCCAGCGCGCGCTCAAGCTGCGGAATGTCGATTCCGCCTTCCGCAAGCTCCACGGGAATGAAGCGCGGCTGGCTCAGCGAGAACGCCTGGATTGCGGCAAGATAGGTGGGATGCTCCACAATCACGCCGTCGCCCTTGTTCAGGAGCGTCTTCCCAATCAGGTCGAGCGCCTGCTGCGAGCCGGTCGTAATCAGGACGTCGTCCGCTGAAATGTCCAGACCGTGCTTTTTGCGGTAGCGCCCGGCGATATGCTCGCGGAGGGCGGGAAGTCCGGCGGTGGCAGAATACTGGAAGACCTTGCTGCCGTGCGTCCTGACGATGCGCTCCATCGACGCCATCAGCGCGTCCTGCGGAAACGAGGCGGGATTCGGAAGCCCGCCTGCAAATGAAATGATGTCCGGGTCGGCGGCGGCTTTCAAGATTCCCCGCACAAAAGAAGCCGGAGTCGCCTTGATCCCGTCCGATAAAAGGTGTTCGATGCTGCTCATGGCGGACAGTATAGCACATTCGCTTTCTTTAAGGAAATGGCGCCCGCGGAGGAGGAAAAAGAGTTTGCATTCCCCTTCCGCGGGCGCCGCGGCGCGCCTCCACTTCCGGCGCCTACTGCCGCTTCTTTACGGGAATCCAGATTTCGCTCTGATAGTCGGCGCTGTCAGGCTCGCCGTCGCTGTACCATTCGATGCTGCACCAGCCTGCGGCGTCCCAGTCGGGGTTGCCGGGAAGCCACTCCCGGAAGACGAACGTGTTCACCTTCTGGAGCGAATCAGGAAGCGCTCCGCGCGCGCGGAATTTCGCCCACCCGCCTGCGGGAACGTCGAACGTCACCATGCCGGCGGGAATGCCGCCGCCCTTGTACGCTCCAGCGATGAGGTAGCGGAATTTCCCGCCGCCGACATCGTCGATGCAGACGCCGAATTCGCCGATCCTGTTTTCTACGACCGCCTTTTCAACGTCCGTTTCAGGCTTTTTTCCGTCCCAAAGCCTTTTGAAAGGCGCTCCCCAAACTTCGTCCCAGAACTTGGGAATCTGGCTGTATGAATCTTCGAACGAGAATTCGCGCTCGAAGCCGATCACGGTAAAGCCTTTGAGGGAAACCACTTCATAATCCACTGCGCTGCCTCCTGTAACATGGATTGAAACTGCCGCAGGCAGAAAGAAGACGACGAGCGAGGCGAACTGTCCGGCGCCCGCGCTGCGCACCTGGCTCGGCGTGCTTCCATGGAATCGGCGGAACGCCTTCGTGAAGCTTTCCGCCGTCTCGTACTGGTAGTCGAGCGCGATGTCGAGGATGCTGCGGTCCGTATCCGCGACTTCAATCGCCGCCTCGTAGAGCCTGCGATTCCTGACATATTCCCCGAGCGAAAATCCTGTGATGATCCTGAATCCCCGCTGCAAGTGGAACTCGGATATTGCAGCCTCCCGCGCGCAGTCTGCGGCGGAAATCCGCGCCTTCAAGTTTTTCTCAATGAAGCCGATTACCTTGTTCAGCGCCGTAACCCATTCCATCGCCCGTCCTCCTGTCCTTGCCTGCAAGGATAGTATATATCAGCGCAAGTGAACAATCCTGTCAGTTTCTGCTTTTTTTTGTCGGAAGGAAGGATGCTGACGGCGAAAAAAAATCCGTGCCGCCCCATTGAAGGGAAGCACGGATTTTTTTCACGCGGTTCCGGCAGACTCTTGCTCCGCCGGAAGAATCTTCCGGCGGAACGCATCCTGCCGTCCGCCGCTACTTTGCAAGCTCGTCCGCCGTCTTGCGGAATTTTCCGGCAGGATAGCCGGACAGCTCGAACAGATGCGGCGTCCGGCTGCACGTGCAGATGTACTTCGTGTCGCCGCCGTCGTCAGCCTTGTACACAGACACAACGACGTCGCCCTCGCCGGAGGTTATCGTCACCGACACCTCCGGCTCCGCCGGAAGCGCCGTATCATCAGCGAGCCATGACGATACGCTCAGATTCGCCAGCGACTGCACCCACGCGTCCGCCTTTTCAGCGTCAATCTCGACATCAGCCGCCGTGCCGGTGAACGTCCATGCCGCGCCGTCATCGCCATCGGCGCGCGCGACGCCCCAAGCAGCCGCCCCCCGCGCCGATGACACCGCCGAAATCTGCTCGGCATCAAGGCTGTAGACGACCTTGCTCTTCAAGTCGTCGATGGACTTTCCAAAAATTGAACGGAGGTTTCCCGACACCAGAAGGACATCCTTTCCGCCGTCAAGCGTGATGTATGTCTGCGCGCCTGTCGAAGATGCCTTTCCGATCTTCAGCGAACGGATCTCCGCACCGTCCTTCACCGCCGACACTGCAATCGCCGTGCCGCCGTCCAGCTCGTACCGGTCGTCCGCGGCTTCATTTCCGCTCCTTCCTACCGCGTCCAGAATCTTCACTTCGCGGATGTTCCGCAGCATTGCGTCCATATCCGCCGCCGCGACCTTGAACGCGCTGTCGCCGATGTACCAGCTGCCGCCGTCCAGAAGAAGCTGCGTCTCCGCGCCGCCGCATTCAATCAAAATGCTGTCCGGCGTCTCTGAAAGCTCCGCCGTCCGAACCGGATTGCGCCCCGCAAGGACGCCCTGCGCGATGCAGACGCACAGCAGGACGGCGCACGCGGCAAGAAGAACGATTTTCCGTGTTTTCATTGTTTTCCCCTATAAATATGATGCTGCTACGCCTTGATTTCCCGGCTGTCGGACGGATTGTAGGTGCAGCGGATTTTGTTCCGGCGGACGACGCGCAGCCGCCACACGAGCAGCCCCGCGAGCGCGACCAGCACCGCAAGTCCGAACTGGTTGAAATACTTCACGACCAGCGCAAGGCTTCCGCCCGTATTGGAAAGCGTGTTCAGCGAAAGCCCCTTCGTGCGCATCTCGCACAAATCCGCGTTGCCGTTCATGTAGTCCACGGCGTTCCGCACGAACAGCGCCACCGGCTCCGAGCCGTCCTCGTCGACAAGCTGGTTTCCGGTGATGTACGATGTTCCGGCAACAAAAATCCGTCCGCGCTGGATTCCCGACGGAATGTGCGAGCTTGTCGAGAATTCCGAATCGCCGTCCTCCGCGCCGCCGTCCGCAGGGTTTCCGTCGAACGCGCTCTTGAACGTTCCTTCCACAAGCACGGCAAGGTTCTCGGCCTTTTCCACGGACTTGTCGTACGGAGGCTGCACCGCCATCGGATTGAGCTGGATGTTCCGGCTTTCCGTCCACGATTTTGCGGAAGACTTCGCAAGCGCCGTCACGGACAGCGCCGCGTCCTGCTCCGCCGCGGAGACATCGATGGCGCCCGCGTTCAGGAAGATCACGTAGCCGAGGTTCTTTGAAATCGGATTCTTCTGCGAAAGCTGCCGCTTCTGCATCATCGGCGCCCAGTACAGCGGAATGCTGCTGTACCCCTGCCGCGCGATGTAGCATTCCTCGTCGAACACATAGTTCTTCTCCAGCGTGATGCCGTAGGCGTTCAAGATTGTATCAAGCCCGGTGTCAACCGGCACATAGTCAGCCTGCTGGTAGGAGCCGCCCTGCCGCTCGTCGAACGGATCGGCAAAAATCATCAGGTTTCCGCCGCGCATCACAAACTGGTCGACTTTATACAGTTCGGATTCCGAAAACGCCGTCTTCGGCCCGTTGATGATGATCGTGCTGATTCCAGCGGGAACGTCCTCCTCCGCAAGGTTGATCTTGCGGAATTCGTACATAGTGGAAAGCAGGGACGTGAAGTGCAGGTTCGTGCCGTTTTCGTCCGCAAGCTCCGTTTCGGAATGTCCGGTGATGTAGCCGACCTGCACGGACTTCGCCAGCAGGCTGCGCAGGCTTTCCGAAATGTTCTCCTTCAGATCGTCGAACCCGGAAATCATATAGCCGAACAGCGAACGTTGGATGGAAAGCGGAATCGTGCGGAACGAGCCGCCGTACTCCAGCAC
>CAMWPF010000189.1 GCA_947176045.1 uncultured Treponema sp.
TGTCTGCACGGCGGCGATGTTCTCTTCGTTCGGCCCGGTGATTGCTGTGGCGAATTTGGGGGCGGGGCTTTCGCAGACAATTGCGGCGGGAAAGCGCCTGCTGTCCCTGCTCGACGAGCCGCCTGCCGCCGCGGATGTGGCTGACGGCGCGGACGTTCCGTTTTCCGGCGCGGACTGCGCGGACGTTCGCTTCCGCTACGGACGTTCGGAAGAATATGTGCTGGACGGCGTGTCGCTCGCCGTTCCTGCCGGAACGATTGTCGGCATTTCGGGAAAAAGCGGTTCCGGAAAGTCAACGCTGCTCCGGCTGTTCATGCGGTTTTGGGACGCGTCTTCAGGCAGCGTCCGAATTTCGGGAACGGACGTCAAGAAGATCAATACGGCATGCCTGCGCGGCATCGAAAGCTATGTGACGCAGGAGACGGTGCTGTTCCATGACACAATCGAAAACAACATCCGCATTGCAAAGCTTGACGCGACGGAGGATGAAATACGGGAGGCGTGCCGGAAGGCCTCGATCATCAAATTGATTGAACGGCTGCCGGACGGCTTCAAGACGCAGGTCGCGGAGCTTGGCGACAATTTCTCCGGCGGCGAGCGGCAGCGGATCGGGCTTGCGCGCTCGTTCCTCCATGACGGCGGATTCCTGCTGCTGGACGAGCCGACGAGCAACGTGGATTCGTTCAACGAGCGGGAAATCCTTGCGTCTGTCAAGGCTGCCGCCGCCGGAAGGACGGTGGTGGTTGTGTCGCACCGCGCCTCCACGCTGGAAATCGCGGACATAGTGTGCAAGATAGAATCAGGGAGGAATTCATGAAGCTTTTGAAACCGCTTTGGATTGCGTTTGGATTTGTATGTGTGGCGCTGGGCGCCGCCGGCATTCCGCTTCCTGTCCTGCCGACGACGCCGTTCCTGCTGCTCGCGGCGTTCTGCTTTGCGCGTGACTCGGAACGCGTTGACCGCTGGTTCCGCGGGACGCGGCTGTACAAGGAGCATCTGGAGTCATTTGTGCAGGACAAGTCGATGACGCTGAAGACGAAGCTGTGCATCCTGCTGCCCGTCTCGGCGCTGCTGGCCGCGGCGTTCTGCATGATGAGCCGCCGGAATACGCCCGGAACGATTGCGGGGCGCATCGTGCTTGTCCTTGCGGCCGCCGCAAAGTACGTGTATTTCTTCGCCTGCATAAAGACAGTCCGGCCCGTGCGTGAGGAGTCCGGCTCCGGCGGAGGATGCTGAACGGCGTCCGGCGGCAGCGGCGGCCGCTCGGGGCGCGCCGTCCCCGCCATGAAAATTAAAAGAAGGAGGCTTGCCATGGATCTTGTCAATCTCATCAATCTCGGAGGGCCGCTGAACTGGCTGCTCTTCTTCCTGCTGTGCTTCTGCTTCTGCCAGTGCGTGGAGCGGGGGCTGTACTTGTTCCAGACGCGTCGCGGCGCGAAGGGCGACGTGGTTGCGCGGTACCGGCGCGCGTGTTCGGAGCTGGACGACGCGGAACAGGAATATGAGGCGCTGTACTTTGAAATGAACCGCGGACTGTGGCTGCTGAATTTCATCAGCGCGGCGGCTCCGTCCGTCGGGCTTTTGGGGACGGTAACCGGGCTGATTTCCGCCTTCCAGGGAATGGCTGCGGCGGGCGCGCAGGTCGGAATGCAGGATCTTTCCGGCGGAATTTGGGAGGCGATGCTGACGACTGCGTTCGGAATGATTATTTCCATCCCGGCGCTGTTCTTCTACCGCTTCTTCCGGCGGATTATCGAAAAGCGGCTGTTCGCGATGGACCGCTGCGGCAGGACGGCGGAAAAATGAGCCGCCGCAGAACAGGTGGCTTTCTGGAGGAAGAGCTGTCGGTGACGATTACGTCGTTGATAGATGTGATTTTCATCCTGCTGATTTTCTTCATGGTGACGACGCAGTTCAAGAACAGCGCCATTCCGCTTGATCTGCCCAAGAGCGAGCGTTCCGTGCAGGACGGCGGAGAGGCGGCGACGGTGCTTTCGGTGAATGCGGAGCGGATTGAGCTTGACGGCGTTGAATGCCCGTTCGAGGAGCTGGACGCGGCGCTTTCCGCCTTGAATTCGGAACGGCAGGACGCGGCGCTTTCGCTGGAATGCGAGCGGACGGTCGAATTCGAACGGATCGTCCAGATTTTGACAAAAATCCAGAATGCGGGAATCAGCCGCATAGGGATTGTGCATGAACCGCTGGATTAGTTCCGCGGCGGCGACCGTGCTTGCCGCCGCCTCCGCGTTCTTCCTCCGCGTCCCTGGACATCACGGCGCCGGCCTGCCGGAACGCGCGGAGCGGAATCAGTCCGACATTTCCATCGTGACGGTTGCGGAGCGGCCGCAACGGCTGCCGCCCGCTCCGCCGCCGCTTGAACAGGCGGCTTCCGCCGCAGGGAAAGCGGAGCCGGCCGTTCAGGAGGCGATTGCCGCCGCCGATGCGGATGATTCTGCCGATGTTCCCTGCGATGATTCTGCCGACGCTCCGCCTCTTGATGCCGGCGGCGGAGCGGATTTATCCGACGGGGCTGCGGCGCAGGCGGAGCGCTACCGCCAGTACGCGCTGGGCAGGATTGCGTCAAAGAAGGCCTATCCCCTGCAGGCGCGTGCGAAAGGTGTGGAAGGGCGGGTCCGCGTCCGGCTTGAAATTCTGCCGGACGGCTCTGTCGCCTCCGTATCTGTCGTCGAAGGAAGCGGTTCGCCGCTGCTTGACGATGCGTGCCTTGCCGCCGTCCGAAAGGCATCCCCCTTCAAAAAGATGCCGCCCGCCAGCTCCGCCCTGACGCTCGTCTTCGCCATGGACTTCACCTTGGACTGACCGCGGCAGGCCTTCCGCCGGCACGCGAAATCAGGCGAGGAATCCAATTGTCAATATCAAGAATCAACTGTACAATAGAAGAATGACTGACCTTGAGGAACTGGACGCCGCGATCCGGCGCGTTCCCGACTTTCCGAAGCCGGGAATTTTGTTTTATGACATTACGGGCGTTTTCGTCAGGCCGGACGTATTCCGGTGCTGCATCGACAGGATGGAGGCGCTGTGCAGGGGCGCGCAGATTGACGGCATTGCCGGCGTGGAGGCGCGCGGATTCTTGTTCGCAGCGCCGCTTGCGGAGCGCCTCGGCCTTCCGCTCGTCCTGATTCGGAAGAAGGGAAAGCTTCCCGGAGAGACGGTTTCCTGCACGTATGCTTTGGAATATGGAACGGCGGAAGTTGAGGCGCACAAGGCGGACATTATGAGCGGGAAGCGCTACCTTGTCGTCGATGACTTGATTGCGACCGGAGGGACGCTTGCCGCCGCGCGGAGCATCCTTGAGCAGGGCGGCGCTGCGGTTTCGGGGTTTCTCGGAGTCGTCGGGCTTCCCGCGCTGCGCTACGAGGAGCTGCTCGCTCCGGCGCCGGTTTCGACGCTTATCACATACGATGGCGAATGACGTTTGCCGCCGCGTGCGGAGCGCGGGGCGGCTTTCATGTACGGAGGAATTATGACGGTTCAAGAAGCGGTTGTGCAGCGCCATTCGGTGCGCAGCTACAAGCCTGTTCCAATTGAGGCGGAAAAGCTGGAAGCCCTGCGGCGGGAAATCGACAGCTGCAATGCGGCGGGCGGACTTCACATCCAGCTGGTGACGGACGAGGAGAAGGCGTTCGACGGATTTCTTGCGAGGTACGGAAAATTTTCCGGCGTCCGCAACTACATCGCCCTTATCGGACGGAAGTCGTCCCGTCTGGACGAGTCTGCCGGCTATTACGGCGAGCGGCTCGCCCTGTTCGCCCAGACGCTTGGACTGAACACGTGCTGGGTCGGCGCGACGTTCAGCAGGGGCGCCGCCAAAAGCCGGTGCGCGATCGACGCCGGGGAGAAGCTCGTCTGCGTCCTCGCGCTCGGCTATGGGGAAGTCCGCGGCGAGGCGCACGCAAGCCGTCCGGTCAACGATCTGTGCGTCATCAAGGAAAAGCTTCCCCTCTGGTTCGAGAACGGCATGAAGGCGGTGCTGTTCGCGCCGACGGCGATGAACCAGCAGCGCTTCCTTTTTTCGATGGACGGAACGACCGTCAAGGCGATTTCGACAGGCGGATTTTATTCAAAAGTCGATTTTGGCATCGTCAAGT
>CAMWPF010000190.1 GCA_947176045.1 uncultured Treponema sp.
GGATGTCCTCCTCCGTCAAGGAGCGGAAAACGATGATGTCGTCGATGCGGTTCATCAGCTCCGGGCTGAGCAGCTTCTTCAGCTCCGTCATGGCGCCCGAACGGATTTCCTCCTGCGACAAAAGTCCGCCCGCCGGGCTGAACCCGGCGCGCCCCTCGTTCGTAATCTGCCGCGCGCCCGCGTTGCTCGTCATGATGACGACCGTATTGCGGAAGCTGACGGTGTGCCCCAGATTGTCGCTCAGCTCGCCCTCCTCCAAAAGCTGGAGCAGCAGGTTGAACACGTCGGGATGCGCCTTTTCAATTTCATCCAGCAGGACGACCGAATACGGATGGCGGCGCACCTGCTCCGTAAGCAGTCCGCCGTCCTCGTAGCCGACATATCCGGGCGGCGCGCCGACAAGGCGGCTCGCGTTGTGCTTTTCCATAAAGTCAGACATATCGATTCTGACAAGCTGCTCCTCGCTCCCGAACAGGAACGCGGCGAGCGCCTTCGCCAGCTGCGTCTTTCCCACGCCGGTCGGTCCGAGGAAGACGAACGAGCCGATCGGACGCTTCGGGGAGGAAATTCCCGCGCGGCTGCGGCGGATGGCGCCGGCAATCCGCCGCACGGCGTCCTCCTGCCCGACGACGTTCCGGTGCATCTCCGCCTCCATGCTGACAAGCCGCGCCGTCTCCGACGCATCAAGCTGGTCGACAGGAATTCCAGTGCTTTCGGAAAGGAGGCGGCAGATGTCGGCGACCGTCACGCGCAGATGCCTGCGGACGGCGCCGGTCTTCCAACGGATGGTGAATTCCTCCAGCTGCTGTTTCAATTCCTTCGTCCTGTCACGCACCTGCGCCGCGCGCTCATACTCCTGGCGCACGACCAGCTGCCGCTTTTCCTCGGAAAGCTGCTGGATCTGCAATTCCAGCCCGATCAGTTCGGGCGGCTTCTGCTCGTCCTGAATCTTCTTCTGCGCGCCCGCCTCGTCAAGGATGTCGATCGCCTTGTCAGGAAGGAAGCGTTCGGAAATGTAGCGGCGCGACAGCTTCACGATGGCAGGAATCACGCCCTCATCGTACGAAACGCCGTGGAAGTCCTCGTACTGCTTCTGAATGCCGCGGAGGATTTCCTCCGACTCCTCATCCGTCGGCTCCTCCACCCGAACCAGCTGGAAGCGGCGGACGAGCGCGGAATCCTTTTCGATGTACCGCGCGTACTCCTTGGTCGTGGACGCGCCGATAATCTGGATTTCGCCGCGGCTCAGCGCCGGCTTGAGCATATTGGAGGCGTCCATCGAACCTTCCGGCCCGCCCGCGCCGATGATTGTGTGCAGCTCGTCGATGAACAAGATGATGCTCCGATCCTCCTGCACTTCGTCCATGAGCCGCTTCATGCGCTCCTCGAATTCGCCGCGGTACTTTGTGCCTGCGATGAGCGCCGCCAGATCCAGCGAGAGGATCCGCTTCTTCATCAGGCCGAACGGAACGTCTCCCTGCACAATCTTATGCGCAAGCCCCTCCACGATCGCCGTCTTTCCGATTCCCGGCTCGCCGACCAGAACCGGATTGTTCTTCGTGCGGCGTGAAAGAATTTGAATGAGGCGCTTGATTTCGCTTTCGCGTCCGACGACCGGGTCGGCGTCGCCCTCCCGGACAATCTTGGTAACGTCGCGGCTGAATTCGGAGAGGAACGACTGCCTCCCGCCCTTGTCCCGCACCTTCTGCGCCTGGCGCGGCTCGGAGGCGTCCGCATGCTCCCCGTCCTCCTTCGGCGCGCCGTTGAACAGCCGGTTCATCTGCGCGTCGGAAGTGATCCTGCCGCCCCTGTCCGCGGCGGACGACTGCTTTTCCGACTGGACTTTCTTGACCGTGTCGCGGACGGATTCAATGTCGACGCCGGCCTTTTCAAAATAATTGGCGATGAGCCCGCCCTCTTCACGCAAGGCGGAAAGCACAAAATGCTCCGTGCCCACATACGGATTTCCCAAAATGCACGCTTCGATTTCCGCGACGGCAGTCAGCGCGCCCATCCTGCGGTCCAGCGGAATGTCCGCGGCGGGAAGATGGACGACCGCAGAAGCCGCCGCGGCAATGCAGTTCTGCTCCAGAGAAAGGCGGAACGTGCCGATGTCGATGCCAAGCTCCTTGAACAATTCATAGCCCAGCCCTTCCGCACTTTTGACAATCGCAAGCAGGACGTGCTCCGGCCGGATCCGATCGCTTCCGAAACGCTCCGCCTCCTTCCGGCAAAGCGTATCAATGACGCGCTGCGCGCGCGGTGAATACAATTTCATACATTCCCCAATGTGATTTTTTCAAACGCTTCCTGCAACGTCACGGCGCGGAGCCGGTCGACGCGCAGCGCGGGATTGCGCCCGACGTCCGCCTCGAACGAAAAGGAGCCGCATTCTTCAATATATGCAAGATGCCCCGGCTGGATGCGGTACAAGAGTCCGCAAAAATCGCTGTCTGAAATTCCAGAAAGCATATTCAAGCGCAGCGCAAGCTTGAGGTCGGATATGATGTCGACCGCCTCCGCCATGGAAACAAGCATGCTGAATTTCGCAATCGAATATGCCCGGATGACGGCGTTGCAGACAACCGTTGATTTAGTATCGGCAAAACCGGCGGAAATCTTGCGCTCCTCGTCCATGATGCGGCGGCAGGACGCTTCGACTGCGGCAATCTGGTCGACTTCAGATCCTGCCATTGCGGCGGCAGTCTGCACAATGAAGAACGCCCCCGCATGTCTGTTGCCGGGCAGCGGGAACGCCGGAACGACGGCGCATCCGTTCTGGCGGAGGCTGTCCGCAAGGGCGCGGAACGCTCCCGCCCGGCAGACTGCGGGAATATGCACCATCGCAGACAGCTTCATGCCGCTGCCGGCGTCACGGAAGCAGGCGGTCAGAAATCCGAATTCTGGAGACGCCGCGATTTGCAGAGACTCCTGCAAAAACGAATCGACGATCCGGCATCCGTCAAAGACATCCGGAAACTGCATCCCGGCGGCAAAGCCCGCAATCCTGATGTGGTCCACGCAGTTGACGAGGCAGGAGGAGGCGCCCGCAAAATCAACCGCGACCCCGGTTTCAGGAAGTCCGTCAGAATTGTGGCGGCGCTTGAGGACGCCGCGCTCCTCCAAGATCCGCCGGTGTTCCGGCGAAAGCTGCTCCGACGGCATCATCCTGAACGCCCGCTCCTGCTGCTTTGAAAGCGCGTCGAACACGAGCGCCTGGACGCGCAGGGCGTCGTCGCCGCGGAACCGTCCGGGGAAGGGAAAATTCGCGAGGTTGCGCGCAAGGCGGACGCGGCAGGAGACGACCACATCGTTGTCCGGCCCGCACAGCGCGTACCACGGCGTTCCGGCGCCGTCCGGCCGCACACCGTCCGCCATCACTGCATGCCTCCGCCGGAGCCGTCCGTTTCCGGTTCCCCGGCATCCGCCGCCGAGCCGTCCGCAACGCCGCCCCGCTCCAAGACGCGCAGATAGTCGCGGTAGACGGCGGCCTTCTCGTAGTTTTCGCTGCGCACCGCCTCCTCAAGCTTCGTCTGAAGGTCGAGCCGGTCGGTCAGCGCGCTGCGGAACGACGCGAGCCGGCGGGGCAGGGAGCCGGCGTACGTTCCGTACAGGCCGTGCCGCCTCATCGCCTCCGCAATCTCCTCATGGAATGCCACGTAGCATTCGGGGCAGCCGGCGATGCCGCCGTCCACAATCTCCGAAAGGCACTTGCCGCACGCCGGACACAGCCGCCGCTCCCCGTCTGGCGAGGCGCCCTTCTTCGCTGTGATCTCCGCGAGCAGCAGCGACATCGTCTTCCGCTCCGCAAACCGGAGGGGAAGTCCGTGCGCCGCCGCGCACTCCGCGCACAGGCTGACCCGCTTCCGGGAGCCGCCGTCTCCGCCTTCCACGAAGACCGCCGCCTCTTTTTCACACAAATCGCACTTCATCAAAATCTCCGCGAACCCACATCCGACTCCGCCTTCATTCTACCGTTTGTCGGCTTTTTTTTCTACTTGTGCAGGCCGCCACGCGCCAGTCGTTACGAAAGCCGCTCCAGCGGCCAGCCAGACGCGCCGCCGCTACGACTTCCGAAGGATTTCGAGCGGCCGCTCCCTGCC
>CAMWPF010000191.1 GCA_947176045.1 uncultured Treponema sp.
CCGCGTTCGTCTGCGCGTAGTCGAACATCGGAAGGATCTGCACGTGCGTCACGCCGATGTCCTTCAGGTGGCTGATGATTTGCTCGCTGTTCGCGATGTCCAGGAATTTTCCCGTGGAGTCGGAGGCCACCGCGCGCGACCAGTCGCGGATGTGCATCTCGTAGATCACCGCGTCGCGGTAGTCCGTGCCGTTCCATGGATTGGTGTAGTCCGCCTCCCATCCGGCAGGAACCGCCGCCGCGTCGTCAACCGTCGCAATCTGCGACGCCACGGAGTCCGCGCTGGCGACATAGCTCCAGATGTCGGACACCCGGCTCTTCGTGCCGTTGTTATTGACTTCGTACTGGTAGTACGTGCTGCCATCGAGCGGCACGTCGTCCGCCGTCCAGAATCCGTTGCTTCCCGCCGCCAGTGCGACCGTCTTTGCCTCCGTCTTCAGCGACGCGGAGTCCTTGTACAGCAGGAGGTTCACGGACGTTGCCAGCGGCGCCCACATCTTGAACGATGCCGTCGCGCCGTTCGGCGTAACGCCGAGCTTCCGGCTGTCCGCCTTGGCTTCCGTCACCGCAGCCGTTCCGAACCATGTGTCGAGCAGCGTCGGATCGAGCGTGATGACTACGGTGTCTGTAGCGCCGCCGTCTGTCACTGTGAGCGTGTACGGCGCCGACGTGGAATACGCCGACTTGATGCTGGACGCAAGCGTTATCGTCATCTTGTCGGAATCATAGCTTGCAGCAGGGACGGCGGTTCCGTTCTTGTCCGCAACGCTGACCGTCGCCGCGCTCAACGTTACGTCCGCGCCGCTGACTGCAATCACCGTGTCCGACGTGAACATCGCCGCGGAAACTCCCTTCGGAAGCCCCTTGTCCGCAGAAATGTACGCCGTCCCATCATCCGGGAACAGGAAGATTTGGTTGTACCGCGCCGGGAAGTTGAATTCAGTGTCCGGCGACTGGCCGGCGTTGCTTGTGTCGTAGACCAGCATGGAAACTGATGCGGGCTTGTCCGCCAGCTTCACATCGACGCAGATGAATCCGTCCTTCGAATACATGAACGGCTTGCCGTTCGGCCACGACGAGCCGTAGCTTGCGATTTCTTCCGCCGCAAAATCACCCCAAATCCACAGGCGGTACTTGCTGCCCGAACCCTTGTAGTTGACGCGGATATATCCGTCAGCGATTTCCGCGGGCGCGTCCGGCAACGGCGAACCGCTGTCGCCGCTGGAATCGTTCGCGCATCCTGCGAACAGCACTGCCGCACACGCCAGCGCTGCCAAAATCCATTTCCGTAGCTTCATACATTCCTCCGCTTTCGAGCGATTTATGAAAAAGGGGGCTGAGAACTCTCAACCCCCTTTCCTGTCAGTTATGGAGCGGCTCCGGCTTGCGCAGCCTCGGCCGCATAAGAACGTCGGTTCCGCCTGTCAGTTGCTGGACACCCATGCAACGTATGCGCCCTCAGTCTTGTCGTAGGAGACATACAGTTTGTTTCCTGCGCTTGCAGTAACACTGGCATTGTCGGCTCCCGGGCCAACATTTCCAGACTTCACTTTGGTGGCTCCGCTGACAGTCGCGCCTGCAAAGGCAGTTTCTCCGTCAGTCCATGCCGGCACAAAGTTGATCTTGAAATCTTGCCCTGCTGCATCAGATGCAAACAGGAAGTAGGCTCCTTCAGCGTCATTTTCAAGCATTTCGAACGACCAGCTGTTCATCGCGCCTGCAATGAACAGCGGCTTTCCGTCAATGATTTTCGCCTTCTTCAAGTCATCGTTGCCGGAAACATCGACCAAGATGGTGTATGTATTGCCGGCGACAAGGCCCGACACTTTGGCATTTTCGTCTGCCTCACCGCTGTCCTCATACGCGCTGTTGAGGACAAGCTCCTTATTTCTGAAGATCTTTGTGTTTCCGCTCCAGCTGTCCTTGTCGTTCACGACGAAGTTGATTGTGCCGGAACCGCCGCCCCATGCGGTCATGCTGTCCGCATACTCAAATGTGTAGGAGACAATCGTATCCGTGAGGTTCGTCATGCGGACGAATTCTCCGCTGATGTCGCCGATGATGAATGCTTTGAACGCGTCTGCTTCGACAAGCACAGTGACGGCATCTACATCAGAATAGTCAACTGTGATTACATAGTCGTTGTCTGCCTTCAAGCCGGTGACGGAGATTGTCTTCGCATCTTCTGTAGAAATCAAGTCTGTCTTTGCATTCAAGCTGATGCTGGCTGCCTTCGCGCCGAACGTCCTTGCACCGTCGAACACCTTGAAGTCGTACGATGTGCCGGCCGCTGTCACTTTAGATGTGTATATGCCGTCGCCGGCCAGCTCCATCTTGTCAATTGACGCTCCCGAAACAATGAACAGATCGGGCGGCGTAACGCCTTCTTCGATAAGCACGTTCAGGTATCCAGTCTGCGGGGTGACGGTAACGATGTAGCTCGTGCCGACCTTGACTCCGGAAACGGGCGCGCAGTCGGGAGAGTTGAACGGGTACAGGTCGATCGGCGTCCCAACTTCAATTTGGGCAAGCGCGCCTGCGGCGGTTCCGCGGTAGTCGCCCGCGCTTCCAGACCATCCGCTTCCTGTGATGATGCAGAATACCGTGCTGGCAGATGCCGCCGTGAATTCCGCCCTGTATGAGCCGTCGCCATTGTCGTTCAACGAGATTCCAGGGGTCGCCCAGCCGTTGAAGTCGCCTGTAACAGACAGCTGCCCCATGTCAATTCCCGCCTGGTCATGCAGGTCGCCGGTGCATCCTGCGAGTCCCAATGCGAAGGCTGCGGCCGCAGCCAAAGAAACAATCTTCTTCATAAGTCTAATTCCTTGTGTATAAGTAAGTGTTCGTTATATGCGTTCCGAAGCCCGGAGGATCCCCCGCGCCGTGCGGCGCGGGGGCCTTCCCGCTTCATTCATGCCGCGCGCCGCCCCGTGCGGGCCGGCGCCGGCGGCTCTAGATGTCCCAGCGGATGCCAAGGCGCAGCGCGGCGCGGCCGTCGTACCAGTCCACCGGATCCGGGCTGCTCTGGCCCTGGTTGATGCCGTCGACCCAGAACCGCGCCACGTTCGCCCTGTCCATCCGCAGGCCGTCCTGCCCGCTTCCGAACGTGTTGAACGGGTCCGTGTTGAACACGAACTGCGCGTAGATCGTCGGCTTCTTGAAGCTCTGGAACTGCCGGGAGATCCCCAGCGCGAAGCCGAACGGGTTGTTCAGGTCCTTGTCCGCGTACTCCGCGTCCGCGGCGTCCGTGCCCTTCACCGTCTTCAGCGCCAGCCCGAGCGTCGCCTTGAAGCCGTACTTGAAGTCAACCTGCCCGATGAGCGTGTTGAGCATGCGGCAGTCGTTCGAGTTGTCCAGGCCGTACCAGGCGTTCACGCCCTTCACCGCGTCGTTGTCGAGCTTCATGCCGAACGAGAGCCCCGCCACGTCGAGCAGGAACCTGCCGTCGCTCGCCGCGTACGTGTCGCCGATGTACGTCGGGCCGAACCCCGAGTCCTCGACGTCGTACAGGTTGACCTTCATGTCGGCGTAGGCGCCGAGCGTGATGGAGTCGGTGATGTTGACGGTGACGGCGGGCTTGATTGCGAGCTCGGCGCCGCCTGTGACGCCGAAGAGCGGGGCCATGTCGTCGGCGCAGCGTGCGGCGTACCAGCCGTCCCATGCGCCGGAGTGGGCGACCCATCCCTGGACGAGGTCGCTGCCGTCCTTGAGGGTCTCGAGGGGCATGGTGGCGGAGAAGCCGAGGTCGACCTGCAGCATGTCGATGGGCTTTACGTATCCGTTGAAGGACACGGACTGGCTGTTGAGGACTCCGAGCTGGTCGGAGAGGGTGAAGTTGCCGTCGTCCTGGTTCTCGCGGACGAAGAGCATGGAGGCCTGGGCGCCGCGGAAGCGGTACTCGACGTTGGCTCCGAAGAGGGAGTCGTTGTATCCGGCCTGGACGTTTGCGGCGACGTTCTGGATGCCGAGGTCTGTGTCGCGGTAGAAGACGTCTGTGGAGTGGCCGAAGTAGGCGGATGTTCCCGAGTCGCCGTCCTCCTGGGCGAACTTGATGATGTCCTCGGATGACTTCTGGTGTGTTGCGAGGAGTCCCTGGAG
>CAMWPF010000192.1 GCA_947176045.1 uncultured Treponema sp.
AGGAACAGCAGCGTGATGACAAGCAGCATCAGCGGGAACAAAATCTTTTCCGTGCGGGAAACGGCGCGCAGCTGCTTCATGCGGATGAGGCGCTCCTTCTTCGTCGTTAGAAGCTTCATAATCGGCGGCTGGATCATCGGAACGAGCGCCATGTACGAATACGCCGCGACCGCGATGACCGCCATCATTTCCGGCGCAAGCTTCCCGGAAACGTAGATCGACGTGGGGCCGTCAGCGCCACCGATGATCGCAATCGCGCACGCCTGAAGCATCGTGTAGTCGACGCCGGGAACCAAATTCATGACCGCCACGCCGAACAGCGTCGCAAAGATGCCGAGCTGCGCCGCGCCGCCGAGCAGCGCCATCTTCGGATTTGCGATGAGCGGCCCGAAGTCCGTCATCGCGCCGATTCCCATAAAGATGAGCATCGGGAAGAACTCGTTGCCGACGCCGGCATTGTAGATGATGTGCAGCATCCCGTGCGGCGCGTCGCCCATTCCGGCGCCCGGAATGTTCACGAGGATCGTGCCGAATCCGATCGGAATCAAAAGCAGCGGCTCGAATCCGCGCGCGGCGCCCAAGTAGACAATCAGAAAGCCGATGGCGAGCATGAGCAGCTTCTGCCATCCCGGAACGATGATGCCCGCGAACGGATCAACCGCCTCCGCCGCAGCGGCTTCGGCGGCCTTCTGCTCCGCAGCGGCGGCTTCCTCCGGCGTCTCCGTGTGGATCATCTTGTAGATTCCCGTGTCCTTTCCGATATTCTGGATGAATTCCTTGACCGAAATCCGCGGAATGTTCTCGGAACCTTTGATGACAACGGAATCCATCGTGCGGAACGAGGCGACGCTCCCGCCTTCTGAATCGGCGAACGCGGCGCTCCCGAACGAAAGGACGAGGGCGATTCCCATCACGACCGCCGACGCAATAAAAATCTGCCTGACATTCTTCTTTTGTGCAAGACTATTCATTATTCCACCTATTTGATTTCGGCAATGACCTGACCGTTCGCAATCTGCGTTCCCGTCGGAACGAGGAAGTGAACGGAACCGGCGGCGCCCGCCTTGATTTCCAGCTCCATCTTCATGGACTCCACAAAAATGATTGTCGTGTCCGCCGAAACCGCGGCGCCTTCCGCCACCGCGTACTTCAAGAGCGTTCCGGCAACCGGAGCGTTGACCGGCCTTCCGCCTGATGGAGCGGCTGGCGCGGCAGGAGCCGGAGCGGCTTCAGCCTTCGGCGCCGGCGCG
Organism: uncultured Treponema sp.; assembly: GCA_947176045.1. Taxonomy (GTDB): domain Bacteria; phylum Spirochaetota; class Spirochaetia; order Treponematales; family Treponemataceae; genus Treponema_D. The sequence continues at coordinate 1,251 of CAMWPF010000192.1, forward strand.
GCGGGAGCGGGAGCCGCGGCTGCAACGCCGCCGATGCTTCCGATCACCTGTCCGGCGCCCACCTGGGAGCCGGGCTGCACGGAATATGAGACCGTTCCGTCCGCAGGAGCCTTCACCTCAAGCTCCATCTTCATAGATTCAAGCATGACGACCGTATCGCCCTTCCTGACTGAGGAACCAGCGGGAACGACGTGGCGGAGCAGCGTGCCGGCGACAGGCGCCGCAATGTCCACGCCGCCGGAAACGGCGGGAGCGGCCGCCGGAGCTGCAGAAACAGCGCCCGCAGCGCCGAACGCGACCGTGTACGGCGTTCCGTTTACGGTAACGCTCATCGTGTCACCCGCAGGGCCAGCCGTAACAGAGTACGCCTTGCTGTTGATGGTAACGGTGTACGAGCCGCCCTTGTTTTCCGCCGCAGGGGCGGCCGGCTTCACCGCGAACGACTCCGACTTGACCGGACCGTCCGCGCGCTCCTTGAAGAATTTCGGCGCGACCTTCGGGAACATCGCGTACGTCAGCGTGTCCTCCTCCGAACCGTTCCCTCCGTTCTCCTTTGCCTCGGCGACCATCTTGTCCCATTCCATCGGAATCAAATCGGCGGGACGGCACGTAACGGGGGCGTCCATATTGTTCTGCTTCAAAGCGTCGGCAAGCAGCTTTTCATTGACCGGCGCCGGCGTCTTTCCGTATTTGCCCGTTACAAGGTCGCGCGTCTCCTGCGTGAGCCGCTCGTAACGGCCGAACAGCACGTTGAAGACGGCCTGCGTGCCGACAATCTGGCTCGTCGGCGTGACAAGCGGAATGTAGCCGCAGTCCTTCTGGACAATCTGGATTTCCTTGAGGACGTCGTCGATCTTGTCGGCGGCGCCCTGCTCCTTCAGCTGGTTCTCAAGGTTCGAGAGCATTCCGCCTGGAACCTGCGACGCAAGGATGCGCGTGTCGGCGCCGAGGAAGCTGGACTCGAACTTCGCATACTTCTTGCGGACGTCGCGGAAGTACGCGGCGACTTCGAGCAGCAGCTTCAAGTCAAGCCCCGTGTCCATGTCCGTTCCGCGCAGCATTTCGACGACCGTCTCCGTCGGACTGTGCGACGTTCCCATCGCCATGGAGGAAATCGCGGTGTCGAGGATGTCGGCGCCCGCCTCCGCCGCCTTCAACTCCGTCGCGACGGAAAGCCCCGTCGTCGCGTGGGAATGGATTTCAACCGGAAGATCGACCTTCGCCTTGATCGCCTTCACGAGGTCATAAGCCTCGTACGGCTTGAGCAGGCCGGACATATCCTTGATGCAGATGGAATCCGCGCCGAAATCCGCGTAGGACTTGGCAAGGTCGGCGTAGACTTCCTTCGTATGGTACGGCGTCGTCGCGTATGAGATTGCCATCTGCACGTGGACGCCGGTCTTCTTCGCGGCGTCGGTGGCGCGCTTGAGGTTGCGCGGATCGTTGCAGGCGTCGAAGATGCGGAACACGCCGATGCCGTTCTTGGCGCACGCCCCGACGAAATGGTCGACCACATCGTCAGCATAATGGCGGTAGCCGAGCAGGTTCTGTCCGCGCAGGAGCATCATGATCGGCGTGTTCGGCAGCGCCGCGTGCAGCTTGCGCAGCCGCTCCCACGGATCCTCGTTGAGGAAGCGGATGCAGGAGTCGAACGTCGCGCCGCCCCATCCTTCAAGGCTCCAATAGCCGATTTTATCAAGCGTTCCGCAGATGGGAAGCATATCTTCTGTCGTCATGCGCGTCGCATGGAGCGACTGGTGCGCGTCGCGAAGGACGAGATCTGAAATTTTCACTTTGTTTGCCATGTAATACATCTCCTTGATTAAAAAAACAGCATGGGCATCGATTCCGGCAGAACGAACCGCTCCGCCGCGCATTCCGCCTACGCCTTCAACTGCCTGTCATGAACCGCCGCGGCAATCACCGCAATGACAGCGTCATCCTGAGCGGCGGCGGGCGCCGGAACTGCCGCAGCTTGCGGCCGTGCGGCAGCCGCCTTCTTTTCTTCCGCTCCATCCATCTTCAATGCATGAACGACCGATTGCAGCAGGCGCATACAAATGATGAGGATGATCAGGAACGAAAAAACAACACCAATACCAAGCAGAGTCAGAAGCCCGCTCTGCGCCAGCATTTCAGATATTGTCATAAGTCCTCCAAAGACGGGATTGGTAAGAATTCAGATACGATTTTCTTACGGAAAACACGTTCCTACCAGTATAAAAGAGACAGTCAACATTTTCAAGATTTTTCAGAACAAATCGTCCATGCCGTAGAGCTTTCCGCGGACGAGCGTCCCGTTCTTGATGCCGGCATCCAGCCGTTCAAGCGCGTGGACGGCGCCCGCAGCAAATCCTTCGCGGCTCCGGGCGCGGTGCGTCAGCTCGATCGTATCCGCCGGACTGTCGAAGAAGACAGTGTGCGTTCCCGGCACGGCGCCGCACCGCGTGGAAGAGACGTGCAGCTGCTCCGGGGCGGGGCGCTCATGGAACGCGTCCGCGACGACCTGCGACTTCCGGCCGTCCGCAGCAAGGACGCGCGCGGCGATTTCCCGCGCCGTGCCGGACGGACTGTCCGCCTTCTGGTTGTGGTGCATCTCCCACACCGCCACATCGTATTCGCCGAACGGCTGCATGAGCTTCACCGCCTCGGAGACGATTTTATAGAACATATTGACGCCGATTGAAAAATTCGCGGACGACATGAGGATGCCGCCACAGTCCGCCGCAAGCCTCTCGATGTCGGCGCGGCTTTCGTCCCAGCCGGTCGTTCCCACGACAAGCGGAATTCCAAGCGGAAGCACGGCGCGGATGTTTCCGACGACTGCCGACGGATGGCTGAATTC
>CAMWPF010000193.1 GCA_947176045.1 uncultured Treponema sp.
CTCCCTGCCCGCCTTCACCGCAGGAACGACGGAGACCAGCAGCGAAAGGGCAAGCACAGCGCAGGCGATGCAGAACCGCGGCGCGAAGTCCGACTTCACTGGAATTTCGGACAGATAGTACGCCGGATCCATGAGATGCACCGCTGGCTGCTCCGCCGCACAGCCTCCCGCGGCGGCATGAAGGAAGCGGACGGAGGCGTTCACCAGGCGCTCCGCAAGCGACACAATTTCATTGATGTTCACGGCGCACAGAAGCCCGAACGGAAGCCCCAGCATCGTTCCGAACATTCCGCACAGAACGCCCGCAGTCAGAAACGAGAACGCGACGCCGCCTGACGATCCGCCGAGGCTCTTGAGGATCGCGAGCTCGCGCCGGCGCTCCATGACGAGCATGATCAGCGCCGACGAAATGTTCACCGACGCCACAAGAACGATGAGCGCCATGACAAAGACGAGCATCAGCCTCGTCGAGGAGAAATTCTGAAACTGCGGCGCGTTCACCTCGTCCCAACGGTACACGGACGCGACGCCGGCTGAAACGGCGCGGCAGCCGTTCTGGATCCGAACCAGCTCCGGCGAAAAGGCGTCCGCCGTCTCGACAAGCACTTGGAAGCTGGAATTCTCCGGCGACAGGAACGCGAACGCCGCATCAAGCGGCACGAACACCCACAGCGCGTCAAGCTCCTGATAGCCGGAGGACACGACCGCGCACACCCGGAACGACGTCAGCCGCGGAGAGAGCGTTCCGTCCGCGCCGCGCCGCGCCGTGATGAGGCGGATGGAATCCCCGGCGGACACGCCCAGAAGCTCCGCAATCTTCTCCCCGACCACCGCATTCCGCGAGCCCGCACGGAAGTCAGCCGTATCGCCCGCCGCCGTCTGGAAGAGCGCGGAAAACGCCCGGTATTCCTGAAAGATTCCAGCCGGAACCGCGCGGACTTCCGCACCCGTCCGAAGCTCCCTTCCGGCTGCAAGGGCGCTCAACTCCACCTGCGGATACGCCGCCGTCACGCCGTCCACCGCAAGAAACCGCGCCGCATATTCAGAAAGCGCCGCCGCGGACGAGGCGCATTCCGAGGAACGGTGCAGGTACACCTTCAAATGCGACGACGACAGCCCGATGATGCGCTCCGTCATGCCGCCGATCATGCCGTCTGAAACGGAAAGGACGGCGGCAAGCGGCACGACGCTGATTCCGATGCAGATGATGGCGCCGACGATGCTGCGCCGGGCGGAAGAGCTGCGCCCCGTCCGCGGAAAGATGAGGCGGAACGCGAACAGAAGCGACGCCCGCGCTGTCATCTCGCGCCTCCGCCCAAATCCGCAGGCTCCAGTCCGGACGCGCCCAACGTATAGCGCGCGCCGCCTTTTTCCGCAAGCCCGAGGTCGTGGGTGACCAGCACGAGCGTCTTCCTGTACCTGTCCGCCATAGAGAACAGCAGCTCCCCGATGACCGCCGCAGTCGCCGGATCGAGGTTGCCCGTCGGCTCGTCCGCCAGGATAAGCGACGGATCATTGACAAGCGCGCGGGCGACGGCGACGCGCTGCCGCTCGCCGCCGGACAGCTCCGACGGCAGGTGCGCCTCGCGGTCGGAAAGCCCCACGTCGGAAAGCAGCGCGCGGGCGCGGGCGACCGCCTCCTTCTTGGACGTGCCGCCCATATATGCCGGGAGCCAGACGTTCTCCAGAGCCGTAAAGTCCTTGAGCAGGTAGTGGAACTGGAAGATCAGCCCTAGGAATTTTGAGCGGTACGCCGCCTGCTCCCGCTCCGCCAGCGCCGTCACGTTCCACGGCCCCGCCTGCACCGTCCCCGCCGTCGCCGTGTCGATGCTTCCGATGATGTTGAGCAGCGTGCTTTTCCCGCTGCCGCTCTTTCCAAGGATGACGGTCTTGCTTCCCTCCTCCACGGAAAACGAAAGGCCCTTGAAGACTGTCAGCCGTTCGCCGCCGGTTTCGTACGTCTTCTCCAAATTTCTGACGGAAAGAATTTCACGCGTCATGCAGCACCTCCGCGACATTCATGTTCAAGACGGTATGGCTCGCCCGCCACGAGGCGGCAAGCGGCGCGGCCATGCCGAACAAGGCAATCAAAAGCACTTCCGACGGAACAATCCGCGCCGGAATGGACGCGTACACCTGGTACATCGGATTCTCGCGGATCCAGACGGCCTTTTCCGGCGCGAGCAGCATCGCCGAAAAGCATTCAACGGCGTACATCGCGCGCGAGGCAAACAGGAACACGGACTTCATGTTCACGCTTGCGAGCAGTCCCAGCGCCACGCCCGCAAGCACGCCCTTGCATCCGTTCATAAAGCCGCGCATGATGAAGATCAGCTTGACCTCCTCCTTCGTGCCGCCGAGCGCCGACAGGATTGAAATTTCACCGCTGCGCTCGAACACGAGCCGCCGCATTCCGTTGTAGATGTTGATGCCGACGACGATGAAGATGAGGAAGACGAGGAACATCAGGATGTTCTTCTCAATGCGGAGCGCGCTGAAGAACGAGCGGTTGTACTCGCGCCACGAACGGACGTCGGCCTGCGGAAACCGCCTTTCGAGCAGCGGAATCGCGACGACATCGTCCCCCGCACGGCGCAGCTTGACGCCGTAGACGGGTTCGGAGCCGCCGCCGAAATGCCGCCGCGCGGCGTCCGCGCTTATGAACGCATAGCTCTGGTTGATGTCGGCGTACCCGCATTCAAAAATCCCGGACACCACAAACTGCCTGTTCCCGGACACCAGCGCCACGTCCCTTCCGCCGCTCAGCGCGAACAAATTCACCGTGCCGCCGACGCGGACGCCGAGCAGTCCGGCGAGCCGCGAGCCGAGCACGATGCCTGCACCGTCCGCAATGTCGAACGCTCCCGACACAATCTTCAGCTCGCGGGCGAATCCCGCGTCCTCCGAAAGGACGTCCGGCTCCACGCCGCGGACGATTCCGGCGGCCTCCTTCCGGCTTTCACCGACAATCAGTCCCTGCGCCTCATAAAACGGCTGCGCGCACAAGACAAGCCTGTCCGTCCGGCACCATTCCAAAAAGTCCTCACGCTCCGCCGCCGGAATGTCCGAGACGCGGAGGTGGTATGAGGAAATTTCCATAATCGCATCGACAAAGCTCATCTGGAACCCGTTCATGACGCTGACGACAACCACCAGCGTCATCACGCCGAAGCAGATTCCCATCGTCGAAAGCAGGCTTGCCGCCGCCGAGCGGCCGTTCCTGTCCACGCGGGAAAAGCGCTCCGACACTGCGAAAATCCACCGGAGCGAAGCCATCCATTCATTCATCATAAAAGCGCCTTCTGCGGAGCGTTCCGTCGAGATAGTAGAAGTCCTTCGTATGCCGGCCGTCTGTATAGTACGATTCGACGACGAATCCGCCGTCAAAATACAGCGTGGTAACGTACGAATCGGGAGCGCTGTAGACCGTCTGCATCCTGATCACGCCGTCCTCGTAATAGTAGTAGTCCGGCGCGCCGCCTTCAATCTTGTACTCGTAGACGTCGCGGCGCGTGCGGACAGAAGCCGGGCGGGAATAGACTCCCTTTTCGTATTCATATTCTTCATAGTATGCCTCCCCGAGCCTGCCGGCCACGGCGTACTGCCAGCGCGTCAGGCTGCGCAGCACGCGTCCGTCCTTTGAAACTCCGGCAGGGCGGAGCCCGTCCTCCGGCACGTCTTCCAGACGGACATATATCCGGCATTCAGAAAGCCTCCCTGCCTCGTCGTAGCGGAGGACGCGGCGCTCGCCGTCCTCCAAAATCACGGCCGACACAGGAACAGAGGATGAGCCGTAGCGGTACCGCTCCACGGCGGAAAGCTCCGCCTCCATGCCGCCGGAAAGCTCCCAGCGCTCCCGGCGCACCATCCGCATCGCATCATCAAAATACGTGCGGACACCCCGCCGTCCGTCCGTCCTGACGATGACGCGCGAGCCGCCGTCATTCCCGACGTACAACAGTTCGTCTCCGAATGAATACAGGCGCAGCAGCCGTTCCGAATCCCGGAGCCGCCGCTCGGCTGGGCTTTCTTCCTCCGCCGGAGGCGCGGCAATCGGAAATCCGCCGTCAGGCTCCTCCAGTC
>CAMWPF010000194.1 GCA_947176045.1 uncultured Treponema sp.
CAATATATCCCATCACGGACAAAGTATCTACTGCCGGCGCGACGTCGTGCACCCGGACCAGCTGCGCTCCGGCAAGGACGGAAAGCATGTCCGCCGCGAGCGTCCCGGCGAGCCGCTCCCCGACCGGACGCCCGGTCATTTCGCCGATGCAGGACTTCCGGGAAAGCGCCATGAGCACCCGGTACCGTCCGCCGCACAGCTGTCCGCACCGGCCGATCAGCGCGACGTTCGCGGCAAGCTCCTTTCCGAAGCCGATGCCCGGATCGACGATGATCTTGTCCGGCGGAATTCCAAGCGACTCGGCATAGGCGGCGCGGCGCCGGAGGAAGCCGTCCACCTCCGCGAACGCGTCCGCATACCGCGCGTCGTCCTGCATGGTGTCCGGCGTCCCGCGCTTGTGCATGAGCACCACCGGAATTCCCGCCGCCGCCGCGAACGGGCCGATCTCCGCATCGTCCTCCAGCGCGGAAATGTCGTTGAGCATGTCCGCGCCGGCATCAAGCGCGGCGGCAAGCACTTCCTTCTTGCGCGTGTCCACCGAAATGGGAACCGCCGAGCGGCGGCGGATCGCCTCGATGACGGGAACGATGCGGCGAACCTCTTCTGCCGCGTCCACGTACGCGCTTCCCGGGCGGCTGGACTCGCCGCCGACATCCAGAATGTCCGCGCCCTCGTCGATGAGGCGGAGCGCGTGCTCCGCGCCGCCGCGGCTCTTGTCCCAAAAGGAATCGGGCGTCGCATTCACAATCCCCATGACGAAGGCGGGCCTGTCCGTGCCGACCGTCCGATCCCGCAGGCGCAGCGAAATCATGCGCCCCTCCCCGGCACCAGCGAAAGCGCCGCCGCCGTCAGATCTTCCGGCGCCATTCCCGCCCGCGCGCAGATTTCGGCGCGCGTCCCCTGCGGAAGAAATTCCTCGGGAAACGCCTTGACCGCAAGCCGCTCCATGCCGTTTGCGGCGCACAGTCCGGCAAGGCGCTCGCACAGCCCGCCGGTCCTCACGCCGTCCTCCACGAACACCAGTCCGTCGTACTTCCGGGCAACTTCCAAAAAATAGTCCTCGTCGAACGGCTTGACGAACCGCACCGCATAAATGTCCGCGACGGCGTTCCGCAGGAGGACTCCCCGCGCGGCGACGCGCACCTCCGAATACATCCCGCCGGTCGTCACGAACAGAATCTTTGGAGAAGAGGATCCGGATTCAAGCGCGCCCTCAAGCGCCGGCTCGAATTCCGACGCGGAGACAAGGATGCCGCGCCCGGCGCTGTACGGCACATCGAACGCATCCTGCTCGGACGGGCAGGTCATCTTCGGATACCTGATGACGACCGGACCGCCCGCCGCAGCCGCATAATCAAGGGCGTGCCGCAGGTCGGCCGCGCCGGACGGACAGAGCATCGCCAGCCCCGGCACCGGGCGGAACAGCGCGATGTCGAACAGCCCCTGATGCGTCTCGCCGTCGCCCGGCACCGGCCCCGCCCGGTCAAGGACGAGTATCACAGGAAGCTTCTGGAGCGCCACGTCGTGAATCACCTGGTCCACGGCGCGCTGCATGAACGTCGAATAGATGCAGACGACGGGAAGCAGTCCGCCCGCCGCAAGCCCGCCCGCGAACGTCACCGCATGCTCCTCCGCAATTCCGACGTCGAAGAACCGGTCCGGATAGTGGCGCGCGAACGTGTCCAGCCCCGTTCCCTTCGCCATCGCCGCCGTGACGCAGGCAATGTCGTCCCGCTGTCCGGCGAGCGCCATGAGCGCGCCGCTGAACGCCTCCGTAAAGCTCAATGCGTCGAATTTCTCCACCTCGCCGCCGCTGATGCAGAACGGACCGACTCCGTGGAACCGCTCCGGATGATCCTCCGCAGGACTGTAGCCCTTCCCCTTCTTCGTGACGACATGGACGATCACCGGGCGGCGGATGCGCCTGACCCGAGCGAACACCTGCTCCAGCGTCCGCTCGTCATGCCCGTCGAACGGTCCGGTATACTCAAACCCCAAGTCCGCGAACAAGTTGTCGGAAAAGAACATCCCCTTGAGGGCGCGCTTGAACCGGAAGATGAATTTTCCGAACACCCGGTTGAACAGCGGAAGCCGCGCCACAAACGCATCGACGGACTTCCGGAAGCGCTGGTAGGCGGACGTTACCGTCAGGCGGCTCAAGTACCGCGAGATCGCCCCCGTGTTCAAGTCGATTGACATCTGATTGTCGTTCACGACGACGATGAGGCGCTTGCCCAGCTGTCCGGCGTTGGAAAGCGCCTCGTACGCCATGCCGCCGGTCAGCGCGCCGTCGCCGATGACCGCAACGACATGTCCGTCCTTCCGGCGGATGTCCCACGCGGCGAGCAGCCCCAGCGCGGAGGAAATCGACGTGGAGGAATGTCCGGCGTCAAAAAAATCGTGCGGGCTTTCCGCCTTCTTCGTAAAGCCCGCGATTCCGCCCGCCTTCCGCAGGGAAGAAAACGCCCCGTAGCGGCCGGTGAGGATTTTATGGGCATAGCATTGATGGCTGACGTCCCAGATGATCGCGTCGTCCGGGCTGCGGAACGTCCGGTGCAGCGCGACAGTCAGCTCCACGACGCCGAGGTTGCTCGCAAGATGTCCGCCGTTGTTCCCGACAACTTCAATGATCGTGCGGCGGATTTCCTCCGCCAGCGCGGGAAGCTTTTCAGCAGGAACCTTCTTCAGGTCGTCGGGTGAATGGATGCCGGAGAGAATCGTATGAAGCTCCAAAAACGAGGAGAATCGCCGGACGCAGCCCGGCCGCGCGCAGGATTCCCGAAATATAAAAAAGACCGCACAGCTATCCGCTTTGCGGTCTTATCTGACACATATCGGACAAAGTGAACTACTTTGCCTTATGCCGATTCCTTCTAAGCATCTTCTTTCGCTTATGTGTCGCCATCTTCTGGCGCTTTCTTTTTTTTCCACAGGGCACGATGGCACTCCTTCACGTTTCGTTGGTTTTACCGATTATCTTAAAAATTCCGAAAAATGTCAACAGGGCCTCCCCCAGACGGCGCAGACGCGGCGCGCATCCGCCGGGCCGAAGGACTATTCCCTGCCGTCCTCGATCCGATAGCTCACCGTGCCGCAGAAGAGCTGGCGCGCGGCGACGGAAACCGCCTTCCCCGCATTCCGTTCGATTTCAAGATCGCCGATCTTCGCCATCTGGTACGCGCGGCGGCTCGCCGCAACCGTAATTTCATAAATATTGCCGTTGAAGCTCGCAAGCTGCTCGAGCGGAAAGATTGTATCCATAAAAAACCTCTTGAAGAATATATTCCAGTATATTCGCTTTCAAAGCCCATGTCAAATGGCGCGCTTGAAACGGCCTCTTTTTCCGTGGTACAGTGGAGCCGATGGCACGCAACACAATCACGCCGGCGCTCGTCCTCTCGCTCCAGCCGCTCGGCGAAAGCAACAGCAGCGTCAGGCTGCTCACGAAATCGGACGGCATCGTCTACGCGACGCTGTACGGCGGCGCGAAAAGCAGGCTGCGCTCGCTCGTCTCGCCGTGGAATTCGGGAACCGCCTACATTTCCACGCCGCCGCGCAGCCGGAACGGCAAGATTTCCGACTTCGACGTGCAGAACTACCACCTTTCGTTCCGCGAGAGCCTGTTCAAGGCGTGGGCGGCGGCGCTCGCGGCGGAAGTCGCCATCAAGACAAAATGCGCAGGAAGTCCCGAACGGTGCTGGCCGCTCGTCAGCGGATTCCTCGACGGACTGGAGCTGTGCGCGGACGATTCGCAGGCGTCCGCAGGACTGCTCCGGTTCTTGTGGCGCTTCCTCGACCTGCTGGGCGTCCAGCCGGACGCAGCCGCATGCGGACGGTGCGGAAGGCCGTTTTTGACTGGAAAAAATCCCGGCAATCCGCTATCATGGGAGGAAGCGGGCGCAGCCTACAGTCCGGCGGAAAACAGCTTTCTGTGCGCCGGATGCCTTTCGGAACAAAGCGGATTTTTCTTGAACGCCGACGCCGTGCGGTACCTTGCGGCAGTTTCCGCGCTTCCGCCGGCGCAGGCGCGCCTGTTCGGACTGGCGCAGGAATCCGCCGGGCAGCTCAAGCG
>CAMWPF010000195.1 GCA_947176045.1 uncultured Treponema sp.
CAAAAGCCGCGCCTTCAGTCCCGTGTCGGAAGGAAACCGTCCCGCCAAATCGACCATGCGCCCGCACGCCTTCCGCACATACCGCATCATCCAGTTGTTCTTGTGGGAAAGCAGGTTCTCGCCGTAACCGTCCCCGGCGGCGGAACCGTAGCACGGACGGATCTTCTGGAGCGCAAACTGGTTTTCAATGAGGTTCCGGCACTTTTCAAAGGAGACCGGCTTTCCGACCGCTGTGCGGAAACAGCTTTCAATGAAAAAGATTCCTTCCGCCCACTGCGTCCGCAGCCGGTTCAAGTCGACGGTTACAACGAGTGAAAGCTCCTCCTGCTCCGGCAGAAGCCTTTCGGCAGCGGACAGCTTCTTTATTTTTGAAAGCAGGAAGCCCTCCGCATCCGAAGCGCACTGGACGGCTGCGGACGCCGCATCGTACACGCCGTCCGCGCCGGAGCCGCTGGCGGCACCCTTGCTCCAATAACGGTAGCCGAGCGCGCGGCGGGAGCTGCCCGCCTCCAAAAACGGCGCCAGCTCATCCTGCGGAAGCGCAAAGCCGATGTCGCGGTTCCTGTCCAGATACACTCCGCGGCGGGCAAAGCCGCCAGCGCCGAACAGCTCCTCGTCGCTTTCCGCATCACGTCCGAACGCCACGAGCGAATTCTCAAAGCGCGCGGGACAGAAAATTCCGGCCGCAGGCTCTGTTTCTGAAAGCAGAAAGCTGCGAGCGTCCAGAACCGTATAGTTCACGCCATATCCACGCAGGACGCGCTCCACGCCATCGCTGTAGCCCAGTTCCGGAAGCCAGAATCCTTCCGGAGCTTCGCCGAAATGCGCCTTGTACGCATGAAGCCCCGTCTCAACCTGCGCGTTCAGAATTTCTTCCATGTCGCTGTAATGCGGCAGGAACACATCGGTCGCGCACGTCGCGAGCAGTTCAAGGAAGCCCTTCTTCTGGTACTCCGCGAATTTCCGCAGGATCTTCCGTCCGCATCTTTGAAACGCGAGCTTCGACTCCTGATGCCGTTCCAGGCACAGCTTGGCGGCGGAAAGCAGCGCGGCATCATTCCGGCAGCGCTCGATCTCCCTCCTGCCGACTTCAATCCGGCAGTCCAGCCAGCGCTCATATTGCTCCTGAACGGCAGGATCCTCCAAAAGCGTGCAAAGCACCGGCGAAATGACAAGCCCGAACTGGAACGGAACTGCATCCCGCTCCAGCGACTCCATCATTCCCAAAAGCGGCAGGCAGGTCTCCGAAACCATCTCAAAAATCCAGCCGAGCTCAGCAGCGTACTTCGTTTCGTCTCCGCCCGTATGCCGGATATAATCGCATCCGGCGTTCAAAATCAGGACAAGCTTTTTATCTGACATTGGTTCCACACTTTATGAAAAAGATTCGCGGTGCGCTTCAAAATGCTCCTGCAAGACCTTCCGCAGGCCGGAAAGCTCCATGACCGGAGAAACCGCGCCGCTGACTTCAGAACGCATATCCGCAAGGCGCCCGCCTCCCCGCGGCATCTCAAGCATTCTGGACGAGGCGAGAATGTCGATGACGCCGTCCAAATTGAAAAGCAGATCGACACGGAAGAACTTCCTGCCCGCCGGAAGCAGCACGTACTGCCCGTCGTCCTCCTTGGAAATCTGAATCTCGAAAAAATCATCGGGGCGCTGCTGGTTCCTGTCCGAAAAGGAATTGACCCGGAGCAGGATCCGGCTCATGAAGACGGCTTCCAGCGCCTCCCTGTCGGAGCTGCTGATGTTCCAATAGACGAACGCCCATACCGGATTGCGGAGGACCAAGTCCACTTCCGTCGAATTGTACGGCAGGAGCGCCTTTTTCGGCGCATCGTCCGCCAGCGTCTCCTCCGTAACAACCATTTCGGCATCGGAAGCCGCTTCGCCCGCTTCCTCCGCGCATTCCAGAATTTCACCAATCAAGAACACGCGGTTGAAATGTTCAGGAACATCAATGCCAAAATTGTCCGCGATTTCCAGCAGATCGGAAAAGGAAAGCGTCTCAAGGTACGCCCGCGTTATCGACTCAGTTTCCATACTTCTTCATCATCTAAAAAAAAAGCACATTGGTCAAGACCACATGCAGAACTCCTCCGCCGAGCGCCGGTCACCGAGGAAAAATCGTCTCAATCGGAACGAATCCGAACTCCGCCGCATACTGGCGGGCGGCGAGCGCGTTCTTGACGACGTCGGCAGGCGCATGGGCGTCGGAGCTGCATACCACCTGCGCGCCGCGCTCCGCCGCAAGCTGCCAGAATTCCTTATACGGATATTGGTAGCGGCTCCCGTCCTTCGTCGAAAGACGCGGCCGCTGCATTCCCAATCCGTTGACTTCCAGCGGAACGCCGCAGGCGACGGCGGCGTCGATCAAATCCCGGCTGCACGCGGCGATGTCCGCATCCCATTCGCAGAACGGCTTCATGAACAAGTCAGGATGCGCCAAGAACGCGAACAGCCCGCTCCGAATTCCGTCGATTGTCTGCCGGATATAGCGGAACAGCTCGTCCTTGCTGCAAAGCTCCTGCGCGTACACATGGCGCCTACCGCATGTCAGCCAGTGGGAGCCGAGGATCAAGTATTCCGCTCCGAGCCCGCCGAGCAATCCGTCGCGGAGCCAGTTCTCATACGCCGCATCCCACTCGCATTCAAATCCGACGTGAACTGGAAACGCCGCCTCCGCCGCTGCCGCACGGACGTCCGCGCAATACGATCCGGCCTCCCGCACCGTCATGCGGATTTCCGGCCAATAATCGCCGCACGACTCAGGATACGGGCAATGGTCGGAAAATCCCAATTCCACCGCGCCGTCCGCCGCCGCCTGCGCCGTATAATCGGCAGGACGTCCGACGGCATGACGGCACAGCTCCGTATGCGTGTGAAAATTCGTCGTTCCTTGAACATTCATAGCGCCAGTATAGCGCATGGAGGAAAATGAATACACCCCCGTATGCGAGCTTTTTCCAAATGCATCGTCCGTACGCGCCAGCGCGCACTGGCGGCAGTTGAAACGGACTGCGCCGCCGTGGTACAATCGCGGCATGATACAGAGAAACACTTGTTTTGCCAATCTGACTGCCGGATACTTGTTCCCGGAGGTCGCACGGAGGCGCGCAGAATACGCCAAGAACCATCCCGACGCGAAGCTCATCAGCCTCAGCATCGGCAACACGACGGAGCCGCTGCCGCGCTGCATCGCCCAGGCGATGGCGGACTACGCCCTCGGACTTTCAACGCCCGAAGGCTATTCCGGGTACGGCGAGGACTTGGGCAGCACGGAGCTCCGCAAGAAAATCGCGGAGACATTTTACAGCGGACTCGCAACGTTCGAGGAAGTGTTCATCTCCGACGGAGCGAAGTGCGACATCGCGCGGCTGCAGACGCTTTTCGGACGGAATGCCGGCGTCGCCGTGCAGGATCCGGCGTATCCAGTCTACGTAGACGGCTCGGTCATCGCCGGAGCGGCGGGAAAGAACGGCGGAAGCGGCTACGATGGCATCACCTACATGCCGTGCACGCCGGAAAACAACTTCTTCCCCGATTTGTCGGCGGTTCCAAAAAATTCCATCATCTACTTCTGCTCGCCGAACAATCCGACCGGAGCAGCGGCGACAAAGGAAGAGCTGGCGCGCCTCGTCGACTTCGCGAACAAGAACGGCTGCATCATTGTGTTCGACGCAGCGTACCGGGAATTCATCCGTGATCCGGCGCTGCCGAAGACGATTTTTGAAATTGAGGGCGCGCGGACGTGCGCAATCGAAGTCAACTCCTTCTCCAAGCCGGCGGGCTTCACCGGCGTGCGCCTCGGCTGGTCGGTCGTCCCGTCAGAACTGAAATTCGCCGACGGAACGCCGGTCATGCAGGACTGGACGCGCGTTGCCACGACGCTTTTTAACGGCGCCTCAAACATCGCGCAGGCGGGAGGAATCGCCGCGCTCGAACCGCAGGGAATCGCCGCGATGAAGTCCGTCATCGACTACTATCTGGAAAACGTGCAGACAATCTGCCGGACGCTGGAAGGCGGCAGCTTCAAGCAGGCCGGCGTTAAAATCTACAGCACCGGCAA
>CAMWPF010000196.1 GCA_947176045.1 uncultured Treponema sp.
GAGGTCGCCGACATTGCGGTCGTCATAGACCGGAGCGCCGGAACGGCGCGGTATACGCAGCAGGTGGACAGCGTCGTGCGGGAGCTTGCCGCCGCCATGAACGGCGCGGGAACGCTGCGCATCGTTTCTGCGGGGCGGATTCCGGCGGTGGAATATACGGGAAATCCGGCTGGCGCAGTCCAGTTCAGTTCCTCCGGCCTGCGGACGCCGGTCTCTTCCGTCGTGCCGGTCGACCTGGCGCTTCGGCTTGCAGCGAACGATCTCATCAACGGGGAGAAGAAGCGGGCGGTCGTCTTTGTTTCCGCCGGGAAGGTTACGCAGGACGCGTTCGAAAAGTACAGCCTCGCCGAGACGGTCGCCTACTTGAACAACAACTTCATTTCCTGCGTGTCCGTCCTTGTCGCGCAGAACGGCTCCGATGAAGAGCTTTCCTACATTGTGCGCGGCACGCCGGGCGGGGAGTACTATGTGTTCCGGGAGGAGGGGCTTTCCGGCATTGTCGGGGACATTCTGGACATTCCTGTCGGCCTGTACGGCTTTTCCTTCACATCGTCGCTGGGCACGAATTTCGGCGAGGCGTACCTTCCGCTTGAAGTCGAGACGTATTTCCTGAACCGGAGCGGCCGCGACGAAACTGGGTACTTCGCGCCGCTGCAATAGCGCCGGTTGTTCAAGAATGCTTGTCCGTCCGCCGGCCGCCGATGAGCCGCGCCTTTCTGACTTTGATTTCAGGATGCCTCTCTTCGAGCCGCATGATGGCGCCTTCCACCGCCCGCTTCCGCTTTTCTCCGAAATCGAACAGCGTTTCCTGCTCGGCCGAACATGTTTCGACGTTGTCCACGCCGATTCCCAAAAGGCGGATGCCGCGCTTTTTGTCGTATTTCCTTTCAAACAGCCTGCGCGCCCGCGCGTACAGCTCGTCCGCCGACTGGATGCAGGATTCCGCCGTCTCCTGCGCGGTGAGCGTTGAAAAGTCGTCATAACGCAGCTTGAGCGCCACCGTCCGGCTCTGCGAGCCTTCGCGCAGCATCCGGAACATCACCGTGTATGCCAGCTCCATGATGGCGGTTTCCGCGGCGTAGCTGTCCGTCAGATCGAACGGAAACGTCGTCTCCGCGCTCAGGGAATGGGAATTACGGGCGCGCGTTCCGGATTCCAGTCCGCGCACGGCGCGGTACAAGAACGTTCCTGCCGCATTTCCGAACAGCGAGCGGAGCAGCTCCTCCGATTTTTCATGGATGTGATGCGCCGTGAAGAATCCGGCTCCATGGAGCTTTTCGAGCGTCCTTCCGCCGATGCCCCAGATTTTTTCAAGCGGCAGCGACAGCATGAACGCTTCTTCCGTTCCCGGCGGAATTTGGAAGAAGCCGTCCGGCTTGTCCATTTCCGAGGCGATTTTCGCAAGGTAGCGCGTCGCCGCGATTCCGGCGGAGACAGTCAGGCCGATGCCTTCCTTTATTTCCGCCTTGATGCGGCGGGCGGCGCGCTCCGGCGGCCCGAACAGCAGCTCCGTTCCCGTCAGCTCCACGCAGGCCTCGTCGATGGAAAGGCGCTCGACATCCGGCGAGTAGCTTCCGAGGATTTCCATGACGCGCTCCGAAATTTCAGCGTACCGCGCCATCCGCGGGCGCGTGTAGATTCCCTGCGGGCAGAGACGGTACGCCTGCGCGGCAGGCATGGCGGAATGGACGCCGAATTTCCGCGCCTCGTAGGATGCGGTGGAGACGACGCTTCTGCGGTCGTCCGGCATTCCGCCGACGATGACCGGCCTTCTGCGCCATTCCGGGTGGTCGAGCTGCTCCACCGAGGCGAAGAAGGCGTCCATGTCAAGATGGAGGAAGCATTTTTGCGGGGCTTCCATCACAGTTCCTCCGCAGCGCCGGTCTTTGCGCGCGTTCCGGGGATGGAGATGCTTTTTTGGAACAGGAGGAACGTTTCCTCCGCGGCGTCTGGCTCCGTCCCGCCGGGATAGTATGCGCTGACGGTGATGGATGAGTCGACAGAGTCGTCGGCGATGCAGCGAAGTGTGATGTCCTTCGGCGGCCATACAGGAAATCGGAACGTATCGGTGAACGCCGCCTTGTCGGTCTGGTGCTCGTCGTCGGAATACAGGATGGAATTTGCGTCCGCGCCGCGGACCTCCACGATGCAGACTTCCGGCTGCCGTTCCATCCTGATTGTAATGGTGCGCGCGGTCTCTCCAAAGAACCGGGAGTCGGTGGCTGAAAGCTCAATGCCGGCCTCGCCGGACAGTTCGACGGCGGCTGATTCCGGCTGGCTCCGGCCCGCCTTATATTCTTCAGGAATGAGGCGGAGCATAACGACAAGCAGCACGGCGAAGATGGCGACCGCGCCGCCGATTGCAAGCAGGTTCTGCCGCCTGAACTGCTTTGTGCGGCTGTCCGCCTCGTCCCACATCCGGTTGAGCCGCGCAAGGATGCGGAGCCACATGATTTCAAACGGCAGGAATCCGAATGCGACCAGCAGGTTCAGCAGGAACGAGCTTTGGACGAGCGCGTTCAGCGAGGACGGCTCCGCATATTTGATGATCTGGACGGCGTACGGCATGAACGGAACTGCCATGACGATGAACAGGACGGCGAGCGTCGGCGTCCGTTTTGCCGGGCGGGAGCAGAAGATGATGATGTATTCAGCGGCAAACAGGTAGAAGAGCGAAATATCCACGGCGCTGAACAAGAAGATGTTGAGGATTCCGGCGACGGACAGCAGGTAGGAGTACGCGCTTTCCTGCAGCGCCCCCTGGATGCGGATGATCAGGATGAATGCGAATGAAATCAGCACGAAGCCCGCGAACAGCTTGAGCGCGATTTCTGAATAGGAGTCGGCGGGAAGGATGGAGGAGAGGAGCGATGCGATTCCCTGTCCGGCAAGGAATGCGAGCGCCGTCGCCAGGGCGGTCAGCGGAATCAAATACCAAAGCTTGACGACGTCCCGGCTTGCGTCCTTTTTCTTGAACGGAGCGATGAACGAGAATTCGCACAGGATGAACAGGCTCGCAAACGCGACCAAGATGAACGTCGTTGTCGTGGTGCGCTCGCGTATCCAAAGCGTGCGGTTCCCGAATGCAATTTGGTTTGCATGGCGGTCCCATGCGGCGGTTTCCGACGGACGGTACGCCGCGGCGATGCTCGAAAACGCCGCGGCCGCCTTCAAGGCTGCTTCGCGCCGTCTTTCACCGCCGTCCGCGGATTCGGCGCCTGCCGGTTCGGACAGCCCGGCAATCTCCATACCCGCCGCCGCAATTCCGTTCTTCAGGAACAGCGCCGTGCGGAAATCGTTTTGCAGCACGTTGAGCTGGTAGAGCGAGCTGATGATGCCGCCCTTTATGGAATAGAAAATTTCCGCATGGTAAAAGGCGTCGGCGATGATCTTCACCAGCCACGCGGGGGAGGATTCTCCTCCGCTCCCCGGAATGACGGCGCTTTTTCTTGGAGTCAGCCGGACGCAGACGGCGCTGAGCCTGTCCGTCTCCGCAATTTGGGAGACGAACGCCTCGGTTCCGGTAACGGTCGTTCCGCCGGGAAGTCGCGGCTCGTCTCCATACGTGAACAGGAGCGTGATTCCGCAGGCTTCCGTCCGCTCCGCCGCCGCCTTTCTAAGGCCGCCGATCAGCTCCGTGAGGAAGTCGGCGTTCCCGGCCGCATCCTCTACACGGAAGGCGAGGATGAGCGTGTCCCGCTCCTCGGACAGTTCTTCAGAAAAAAAATCTCCGGCTCCTGCCGCCGCCTTTTTTTCCATCCGGACAATTTCCGTGCTGATGTTGAAGGGAAACTGGTTTTCCTGATTGGAAAGGATGGGGTGCCGTTCGACAAGGCAGCCGTTCTGCGTGAGGAATGCGGCGAGCTGCTGGCATTCGTCCCAGCCTTCGGCAAGAGCCTTCGGAGCTGGCAGGACGGAGAGGAGCAGCGGCAGGAAAAAAAAGTGTTTTTTCATGGTCATTTCTTACAAAAAAGGACGAAATCATATTATAATGAAAAATATTTACAAAGCAAGTGGCATGATATATAATGAACAATACTTTTAGGAGATGA
>CAMWPF010000197.1 GCA_947176045.1 uncultured Treponema sp.
GCGTTTTACAGGAGTTTTTTTATGGAAAGCAAAATGGTAAGCATCTACCTTTTTGGAAAAAGATATGAAGTGCCGGAAGAGCTGACGATTATGACGGCGATGGAGTATTCCGGCTACCAGCTGATCCGCGGCTGCGGATGCCGCAACGGATTCTGCGGAGCCTGCTCGACTATCTACCGCATTCAAGGGAAGAACCAGCTGCACACATGCCTTGCCTGCCAGACGAAGGTCGAGGAAGGAATGTACATCGCGACGCTGCCGTTCTTCCCGCTTGTCAAGCAGGTGTACGACATCAATACGGTGAAGCCTGAGCAGCAGATTATGATGCAGCTGTATCCTGAGATTTATGCCTGCATCGGCTGCAACGCCTGCACCCGGGCCTGCACGCAGAGCCTCAAGGTGATGCAGTACATCGCCTATGCGCAGCGCGGCGAATTCCAAAAGTGCGCGGACGAATCGTTCGACTGCGTGATGTGCGGCGTCTGCTCCTCCCGCTGCCCTGCGGGAATCAGCCATCCGCAGGTCGCCGAACTTGCGCGCCGTCTCAACGGCAAGTACCTTCAGCCGGAATCAAAGCATTTGACCGAGCGCGTCAAGGAGATCGAGGAAGGAAAATGCGAGGAGCTGATTCAGAGCATCATGCAGAAGCCGCTCGCTGAAATCAAGGAATTGTACAACAGCCGCGATTTTGAGCAGTGATTCGATTCCCTGCGCCGTAAAGCCTGCGTTGCAAGCCGCGCGGCGTTTTTTATGAAGAAAACGGCGTCTTGAAGCGCCGAAACACAATCTCGATGGAGATCAGATATGTACAACAACCAACTGGACGAATTGGCCAAAATCGTCGCGGAAAAGCGCGACGCGAACATCAAATATGAGGCGCCCCGTCTGACCGCGGAAGAAAAGGACGCCCTGCTCAGGGAATATCATCCCGACAACATTCCGGCGCAGTTCGAGGAGCTGAAGATCGGACCGAACAAGGGGCAGAAGGCGCCGCTGGAGCTTGCCGAAATGCTTCAGGCGAAGCCGCGCATCGCGCCGGAAACGGTCGATCTTTCCAGGACGGACTACGAGGCGGACGTCCTTGTCATCGGTGGCGGCGGAGCCGGCACTTCCGCTGCAATTGAAGCGAGCAACGCCGGCGCGGACGTCCTGCTGGTCACGAAGCTCCGTGTCGGAGACGCGAACACGATGATGGCGGAAGGCGGAATTCAGGCGGCGGACAAGCCGAACGACTCTCCGGCGCAGCATTATTTGGACGCGTTCGGCGGCGGACACTTCGACGGAAAGCCGGAGCTTGTCCATACGCTCGTCACAAAGGCGCCGGGAACCATCAAGTGGCTCAACGAGCTCGGCGTCGAGTTCGACAAGGCGGAAGACGGAACGATGGTTACGACGCACGGCGGCGGCACAAGCCGCAAGCGTATGCACGCCTGCAAGGACTATTCGGGCGCGGAAATCATGCGCACGCTCCGCGACGAGACATTGAACCGCACCGACAGCATCACGGTCGTCGACTTTACGGCCGCCATTGAAATCATCAAAGATGAAAAGGGAAATGCGGCGGGCGCCGTCCTCATGAACATGGAGACCAAGGAAATCCGCATCGCAAAGGCGCGCATCGTCATCATCGCGACAGGCGGCGCCGGGCGGATGCACTATCAGGGATTTCCGACTTCCAACCACTACGGCGCCACCGCCGACGGGCTGGTGCTCGCCTACCGCGCAGGAGCGAAGCTGCTCTATCAGGACTCCCTGCAATATCATCCGACCGGCGCGGCGTATCCGCAGCAGATCCTCGGCGCGCTTGTCACGGAGAAGGTGCGCTCCCTCGGCGCGAAGCTCGTCAACAGCAAGGGCGAAGTGTACATCCATCCGTTGGAAACGCGCGACGTCAACGCGTCGGGAATCATCCGCCAGTGCCGCATCGGAAACGGCGTCAAGACCGACATTTGCGAGGGCGTCTGGCTTGACACTCCGATGATTGAAAAAATTCATGGGGAGGGAACCATTGAGAAGCGGATTCCCGCCATGCTCCGTATGTTCGGAAAGTACGGCATCGACATCCGCACGGAACCGATCCTTGTATATCCGACGCTCCATTATCAGAACGGCGGCGTGGACATCGACAAGGACTGCCACTCCGGCATTCCAAACCTCCTTGTTGCGGGCGAGGCCTCCGGCGGCGTCCATGGAACGAACCGGCTCATGGGCAACTCCCTGCTCGACGTCGTCGTCTTCGGACGGCAGGCGGGAATCGAAGCAGGAAAGCTGTACAAGTCCGTGCCGATGCCGCAGAAGCTCAGCTTGCAGCACGTCGTGGATTTTGAAAAGGAGCGGGCTGCCGCCAAAATCGATTCCGACGCAGTTTCACCAAAATTGCTGCCCCGTTATACGCATGGAAACGCGGAATTCGAAAAGACCGTTCCGGGAGCGACGAAATGACGCTTTTCGGCGGAATTCTTTCCATCCATGCGGTTACGTTCCTGATGTTCTCCATTTTTTCAATCGCAGCGGTCGGCTATGCGTTCGGCAGGATTGAAGTCAAGGGAATCGAACTGGGAACGGCGGGCGTGTTCATCATCGCGCTCATATACGGCTGCTTTCTGTACCGCGTGCTGGATGCGCAGCTGACTGCCGCCGGAACAAGCTATACGGCCAGCGCCTTGAAAATCATCGAAAACATGGGGCTCGTCCTGTTCGTGTCGTCGGTGGGATTCATCGCCGGGCCGAATTTCTTCGACAACCTGAAGAAGAACTTCAAAAGCTATGTCGTCCTGGGACTGGTGATCATCGTTTCAGGCGGCCTTGCCTGCGCGCTGTGCATCATCCTGGAACGGAAGCTCACCGGCGCGGCGGATGCGGAAAGCCTTTCGCACATCACGTCGATGCTTGTCGGCATTCTGGCAGGGGCGCTGACTTCCACTCCGGCGTTCAGCGCCTCGAAGGAGGCTGTCGGCGCGGATTTTGAATCAATCGTCGCCGTCGGCTATGGAATCGCCTATTTGTTCGGCGTCATCGGCGTCGTCCTGTTCGTGCAGGTCATTCCGAAGCTGGTTCACGCCGACATGGCTGCGGAGCGGGAGCGGCTTGTCGCCGCGGCGCAGGCGGAGCACAAGGAGTACGCCGGAAAAACCGTCGACATAGACTCGTTCGGCTTTTTTCCGTTCGTTGCGGCCGCGACCATCGGAATTTTCATCGGCTCGTTCAAGTTCGGCAGCTTTTCGCTGACTACGACCGGCGGCTGCCTGCTGTCGGCGCTCGTATTCGGACACTTCCGCCACATCGGGCCGGTTTCCATCATGCCGAAGGGCGGAACGCTGAAAGTCTGCCGGGAGCTGGGGCTGGCGCTGTTCCTGATTGGCGCGGGCATTTCCGGCGGCGCCAATTTTGTGGAGCATTTCAAACCGATCTACTTCCTCTACGGCGTCATCATGACGCTGCTGCCGTTGATTTTGGGGTATCTGTTCGCACGGTTCGTCCTCAGGCTGTGCCTGCTGAACAATCT
Source organism: uncultured Treponema sp. (assembly GCA_947176045.1). GTDB lineage: Bacteria > Spirochaetota > Spirochaetia > Treponematales > Treponemataceae > Treponema_D. The sequence goes on from CAMWPF010000197.1 coordinate 3,506, forward strand.
CGGCTCGATCACCGGAGGAATGACTTCAACTCCGGCGCTCGGAACGCTCATCCATGTAGCGGGAACGGAGGACGCGGCGGCGGCGTATGCGGCGACCTATCCGATTGCGCTCATCTCCGTCGTCCTGGTGTCCCAGATTTTGATCATCGTATTTTAAATTTTGAAACGAAAGAAGGACGGACGGCTTTCAACGGTCGTCCTTCTGTTCTCTCCGCCTCCAGCGCGCCGCGCATTCATTCCGCCTCATACAGAAGGAAGCAGGCGACTGCGTCCGATTCAGGAGCCTGCACCGTGATGGAATTCAAGTCCCTGCCGGCGTAGTGTACGGAAAATCCATGGGGATCAAGCCCCACCTGCCCGCCCTCCTTTTGCGCGATGTATATGAACGGCCCGAAATACCGGCTGTCGGAAATCAGAACAGAGAATTCCTCCAGGTCGACGGCGGGAAATTTCAGCTGCCCTTCAGAAGCCGTGCGGTTCAAGGA
>CAMWPF010000198.1 GCA_947176045.1 uncultured Treponema sp.
CTTCAAGGGAGCCGTCCTGGACGCCGGCGGCCAGTTCTCCGGGCTTGCGCTGGGCAAATTCTTTGTGATCCTGTTCACGTTCCTCTTTACGGATATGTTCGACACGATCGGAACGCTCATGGGCGTCTCCGAGCAGGCGGGGCTTTCGGACGAGCGGGGCGGCATTCCGAATGAAAGGGGCGCGCTGCTTGCCGATGCGGTCGGCACTGTTGCCGGCGCCTGCCTTGGAACGTCCACCGTCACCAGCTTTGTGGAAAGTTCGTCGGGCGTCGCCGCGGGAGGCAGGACGGGCCTTTCCTCCGTGGTTACTGCCGCCCTGTTCCTGCTCGCGCTGTTCTTCGGGAACCTCTTCGCGCTGATTCCGTCCGCCGCGACGGCTCCGGCGCTGATTTTCGTCGGATTCCTCATGATGAAGTCAGTCGCCTCCATCGACTTTTCAGACTTGACTGAGGGAATTCCGGCGTTCATCACCATCATGGTCATGCCGTTCGGATATTCCATCGCGAAGGGAATCGCATGGGGAATCATTTCCTACGTCATCTGCAAGCTCGCCGGGCGCAAGGCGAAGGATGTTCCCGTCGTTACGTGGATTCTCGCCGTTGTTTTCATTGCGGACATTGTGTTCGAAGCGGTCAAATAAGGAAGGCTCGGCATGGACGGACAGGACGGAACGAACGCGCGCCCTTCGTGGGACGAGTATTTTATGGAGGTCAGCCGGACGATCGCAAAGCGCGCCACGTGCGACCGCGGAAAATCCGGCTGCGTCATCGCGCGGGACAACCAGATTCTCGTAACCGGCTACGTCGGCTCTCCGGCGGGGCTCGCCCACTGCGACGATGTCGGGCACCTCATGCGGAAGATGATACACGGCGACGGCTCCATTTCGCAGCACTGCGTGAGGACGGTCCACGCCGAACAGAACGCCATCTGCCAGGCGGCGAAGCGCGGCATTTCAATCGGCGGCGGCTCGGTGTACTGCAAGATGACGCCGTGCCGGACGTGCGCCATGCTCCTCATAAACTGCGGCATCAGGCGCGTCGTCTGCGAGAAGCACTACCATGACGAGGCGGACTCTCTGGAAATGTTCCGCGAGGCGGGGATTGTCATCGAGCATTTGAGCGACAAGACCCAGACATACGAAAATATGTGATGCGGACTGCGGGAAGCGGCCGCGCGGTCCGCGCGCTCCATACAGAAAATGAAGAAGCCCCGGCGCATGCCGGGGCTTCTTCCGCTTGGTTTGTCCATCATTCCAGATTTTCTTCGAGCCATTCCTTGAACAGCGCGTAGTCGTTTTCCATTGGAACCGCGCGGTCGGGAAGCGCCATGACTTCCGCAAGCCGCTCCGGCAGGACAGGCTCCTGTCCGATGGCGTCGTACACAATCCTTCCGAATTTTGCAGGATGCGCGGTCTCCAGAATGATTCCGACGGCGTTCCGTTCCGCCGCCGCCTTTCCCCAGTCCGGGAAATTCGGCGTCAGGCCGGGCTTTGTGAAGTCGTTCCGCTCTCCATCTGCAAGCCGCGCCATCGCGCCGCTGCGGATGTCCTCCCACGCCTGCCAGCCGATGGCGCCGTGCGGGTCGATGGTGTAGCCGGTGCGCTCCTTGCAGTCATGGATCGCCTTGCTGATGCCGCTGTTGTCAAGCCAGTAGGAGGCGAACAGCCTGCGCGCTTCCTCAAGCGGGTACATCGCCCGGATGCGCTCGTAGTTGCTCGGCGCGCCGACGTCCATCGCGTTCGCGTACGTTTCGACGGAGGGGCGCGCCTCGTACTGTCCGGTGGCGAGCCAGTCCGGGATGGTGCGGTTCGTGTTCGTCGCGGCGACGAATCCTGAAATCGGCGCGCCCATCTTCATCGCCATCAGCCCAGACGTGAGGTTTCCGAAATTTCCGGACGGAACGACGGCGACAATCGCCGGATCCTCAAGCCTGCTGTCAAGCGGAATGCGGTTCCGTACGGCGAGCGCGGAGTACATATAGTAGAAGCTCTGCGGGAGGAGGCGGGAGATGTTGATGGAATTTGCCGACGAAAGGCGGAGCCGCCTGCGCAGGTCCGCGTCGGTGAACGCGGTCTTCACCAGCTTCTGGCAGTCGTCGAACGTGCCGCGGATTTTGAGCGCGCGCACGTTTCCGGTGAATGTGGAAAGCTGCTTTTCTTGAAGCGGGCTGATCTTCCCCTGAGGATACAGAATCGTTACGTCCAGTCCGGGAACGCCGTGGAACGCGCTTCCGACGGCGCTTCCCGTGTCGCCCGAAGTCGCGACGAGGATATGCAGCGTCCTGCCTTCGTCCTTGTTGAAGTACGACATGACGCGCGCCATGAACCGCGCCCCGAAATCCTTGAACGCGCACGTCGGACCGTGGAACAGTTCGAGGACATAGGAGACGCTTCCGACTGGAACGATTTTCGGCGTGAACGGATAGGCGTTCTGGATGATCTCCATCAAGTCGTCGTCCGGAATCTCCCCTTCGACGAACGGCCTTGCCATCGTGAATGCGACGTCCCTGAAGGACGGTTCGGGATTCCGGTTTGTGAACCGTCCTTCCAGCTTGGGAAGCGCCGTCGGAATGTACAGTCCGCCGGTCTCCGAATTCATGCCGCCCAGCACGGCCGTCCTGAAGTCAACTGCGACGCTGCTGTCGCGTGTGTCTGTATATGTCATCTTCGTCCTTCCATTCTTTCAGCTTCAATCTTACATTCCGTACATGATTGCATCGGCCGCCTTTTTGCACAGCGACGCGCGGCACTTCTGCTCGGCGTTCCATTTCGTCTTGTCCGTCGCGGCGTCCGTAATCGCCGTCTTGTACACGACGGAGCCGTCCTTCATGCTCACGCAGGTGATGTCCGCCGAAAGCGTGCAGGTGACGCCGTCTGCGCCCTCTTCGGCAGGCCCCGCCCATTTCAGCGCCGCAACCACCATGAACGCGTACGAGTTTCCGACGATGGCGAGGGTGTCGCGGTACAAGGCGGAAACCGGCTTCTTGAAGTAGGACGTGTCGTTCACCGGAGAGTTTCCGATGTTCACTCCGGCGTTCCGAAGGTTTTGCAGCAGGTTGAAGGAATTGGTCGTCGGATTTCCCGCTTCATTGAAGTCGTACGCATACAACACGCCCAGCTGCGTCATGTAGATGGATTTGACCGTATACGGCGCGGTCGTACCCGCCGCATACGCGTCCTGCACGACGGCGGGCGAGGAGCTGACGGGCGTCGGATAGAACGTTACAAAGTCCTTGACGGCGAACGCCGGCGTGTCCGCCCGGAACGTCGCCCTTCCGTCCTTGTCCGTAGCGATCTGCGCCGTCGCGTACGACACTGAATCGTCCGTGCGCGCGGACGGGTATGAGACGGTGATGTCCAGATCCGCCTCCGCGCGGCCGTTCCTGTCGCTCGCTTGGATTGTCCAGCCTGAGGAGAATGCGCGCCCCGTGTATGTCTGCGGCGGCGCGGACAGGATGCGGATTTCAAGGGAGTCGATCCGCTCCAAAAATTCCGCCTCCTTTTGATTCGATGTATTTTGGATTGCAATAGGCTTCGGCTCTTTGACGACCTTTTCGTGCGGTGCCGGGCCTCCGTCTTCCGCATCGGAATTCGGGGCTGCGGCGCCCGTCGTCGCGCATGAAACGGACAGGAAGGCTCCCGCCGCCAGCGCGGCTGCCGCGATTCTTGAAGTTGTTGTTCTTTTCATGTTCCCATAACCAGCGGTGTTGCCGGACTCCCACATTTGTTGATAAACTTGGAAATAAGTATACCATATATTTCCCGGTTCTACAATCAGTTTTCATTCCGGGCGGAACAGGCGGCGCGCGCTGATTCGCCCGGCTTTTCATACTTCTGCAAAAGGCGTATAGTTTCTGTGATGAAGATGGCAGAATTCCTTGACTGGCTCGACTCGTTCCTCAATTTTGAGAAGAAGCAGCAGAAGAATGTATTTTGGCTGGACACCATCCGGTTCCTGAGCGCGCGGTTCGGAAA
>CAMWPF010000199.1 GCA_947176045.1 uncultured Treponema sp.
TTCGACAGATTCATAGATGCAGCAGTCGCTCTGCGGCTCCGAAAAAATCCGCGTCGCAGCTGCCGCCGCAACCGCTTCGGAGACATTCTCGACGTCATACCGATTCAAATACCGTACACCGGTCACCCCGGAAATACCCAGAAAATTCTTGATTTCAGAATAGATCCGCCCGGCTTCATTTTGGAATCCGGGCTTCCTTTCAACGTAGACACGAAACATTCTTACATTATAAAGATATAAAAACCCAGTGTAAATATTGGAACATCCATCAGTGCAGGAAGGAAGGCGGACGCGGCGCTTTTCCGAATGAAGGCAGCGGGCTGAAAGCGGACTGCCGCCGAAAAAAACAGGCGCAGCGCCATCCGGCGCTGCGCCTGTTCCATCTATCAGCCGCGCATGATGCCGCCAGCTACTTCGCGGAATCCGCAGAGCCGACCAGGCACATCCATTCGGCTTCCGCGCACAGCGTCTCTCCGACGAACGCCCTGCCGCTCTGCTTGACCATCCGCGGGCTGACGCGCAGATTCGTGATTTCCATGCGGACGGTGTCGCCCGGACGCACCTGGCTGCGGAATTTCACCTTGTCCACCGTTCCCAGAAAGAACAGGCTTCCTTCCTGAAATTTCTTCTGATAGCTCAGCGCCGCGCCGCCCGCCTGCGCCATCGTTTCGATAAGGATGACGCCCGGCACGACCGGGTACTCGGGAAAATGCCCCTGGAAGAAGAAATCCTCCTCCGTGAATTTCCGCGTGCTGACGCTGCCGTTCTCGTCGCAGGAAACAATCTCATCGACAAACAGGAACGGCTTTCTGTGCGGAAGCAGCGCCTCAATATCGTTCGTAACGCCCATCTACTTCACCTTCTTCAAAATGATGGCGCCGTTGTGTCCGCCGAATCCGAACGTCGCGCTCATCGCCGCGTCGATGGTTCCTTCGACGCCCTTGTTCGGAATGTAGTCCAAATCGCATCCGCCTTCAACATCCTGCTCGTCCAGATTGATGGTCGCCGGGAAATAGCCGTCGTTGATCGCCTTGACGCAGACCATCGCCTCGATTGCGCCGGTCGCGCCCAGGCAGTGGCCGTGCATGCTCTTTGTGGAGGAAATCTTGAGCTTCTTCGCCTGCTCCTCGCCGAACGCCATCTTGATCATGCGCGTCTCGCTCGGATCGTTGATGTGCGTGCTCGTGCCGTGGGCATTGTAGTACTGGATTTCCTCCGGCTTCATGCCGGCATCCTTGAGCGCCCGCGTCATGCACTTGGAGCCGACGACGCCGTCAGGATTCGGGCTTGTCAAATGGTATCCGTCGCAGGAAGAGCCGTATCCGGCGATTTCTGCATAGATTTTCGCGCCGCGCGCCTTGGCGTGCTCGTATTCCTCAAGGACGAGGATTGCAGAGCCTTCGCCCATGACGAAGCCCTCGCGCCGCTTGTCAAACGGGCGGCTCGCCGCCGTCGGATTGTCGGAGAAGCTCTGGGAAAGCGCGTGCAGCACTTCAAACGCGACAACCGCATAGCCGTTGATGGTGCTTTCCGCGCCGCCTGCAAGGCAGACGTCCATACGCCCGCTACGCACCATGTCGAACGCATCGCCGAGCGCATCCGTTCCCGAAGAACACGCCGTGGAAACCGTATGGCACGCGCCGTGCAGTCCGAACTGGATGCAGATGTTTCCGCCCGCCTCGTTCGGAATCAGTTCAGGAATCGTCATCGGAGGCGTCTTCACCATGCCGGACTTGTAATAGGAAATGCAGCTGGCCTCCGTTACTTCAAAGCCGCCGATGCCGACGCCCAAAATGCACCCGGCATCCTCCAGAACGTCCTTCTTTCCCAACAAAGACGAATCTTCCAGCGCCATTTTCGCCGCCGCAACAGCATACTGGGAAAAGCGCGCCATCTTGCGGGCTTCCTTCACGTCCATATACAGCCCCGGATCGAAATTTTTGACCTCCGCGGCGTATTTCACCTTGTTGTTGGACGCATCGAAGTGCGTGATTGGAGCGATTCCGCTTTTTCCTGCCTTGATGGCGGCCCATGTCTCGTCGACAGAATTTCCAATCGGCGTAACCGCACCCATTCCCGTAATGACAACACGTCTTCTTTCCATTTTCAATTCCCAATAATTCAAAGATTCAAAACTCTCCGCCGAAGCACATTACATTCCGCCGTCGACGCCGATGACCTGTCCGGTAACATACGAACTCAAGTCGCTGGCAAGGAACAGCACCGTGTTGGCAACATCTTCCGGCTGTCCGGCGCGCTTCATCGGAATCATGGCAATCCATCCTTCCCGCGCCTTTTCATTGACCGCCTTCGTCATGTCCGTTTCTATATAGCCGGGCGCAACCGCGTTCACACGGACGCCGCGGGAGCCGACTTCCTTGGCAAGGCTCTTCGTATAGCCGATGAGTCCGGCCTTGCTTGCCGCGTAGTTCACCTGCCCCGCGCCGCCGCGGACTCCGACGATGCTGCTCATGTTGATGATGGAGCCTGCGCGCCGCTTGATCATGTCGTTGGAGACAACCTGCGCCACAATGAACGGAGCGGTCAGGTTGACGTTCAGGACGCTCTGCCAGTCTTCCAGCTTCATGCGGAACGAAAGCCCGTCCCGCGTAATGCCGGCGTTGTTGACAAGGACGTCAAATCCATCAGCTTCCGACAGCGCCGACCTGACGGCCTCTGACAGCGCCGCCGCGTCTCCGGCGTCCGCACAGATTTCATGGAATTTCGTGCCGCGCTCAGCGGCAAAGGCCTCCAGCTCCGCCCTTCCTGCGGAAGGCTTGGAGCACAAGCCCCACACTTCCGCGCCGTTCGCCAGAAAAACTTCGGCAATCTTCCGTCCGATGCCGCGGCTCGAACCGGTCACTAGCGCCTTTTTATTCTTCAGCATGCCGCCACCTCGTTGATTGATTCCACTGTATTCACTGAATCGCACGGCCATCTTTCGCCGAATTCAGTCTGCTTCCAAAGCCCGCCGAGGACGCGCCCCGGCCCCGGCTCCAGAACCTTCCATTCCGCCGCGGCGTCCTGCGCCATAAGGCTTCCGAGGACGACCTCCTCGTCCGTCCAGCGGACTGGATTCGTCAGGTGCAGGACCGCGGATTTTTTCGCCTCCGCGCCGTCCGCGACCAGCCTTCCTGTCACATTGCTGAACAAGGAGATCTTCGGATTCTGGAACGGAACATCCGCAAGGACGCCTTCAAATTCATCGGCCGCCTTCTGCATGAGCGGGCAATGGAACGGTCCGGCGACCGCAAGGCGAACGCAACGGCGCGCGCCGGCCTCCGCAAACGCCTTCTCCGCCGCCTCCAAACCGTCGAACGTGCCGCTGACAACCGTCTGCTTGACGCTGTTCAAATTTGCGGCGTACACGTTGCCGATGCCGGAAGCAATTTCAATGACTTTCTCCGGCGGAAGCCCCAGAACGGCGCTCATCCCCGGCGCATGGCCGGCATTTTCGGCGGCAATCTCCTCGCAGACGGCCTGCATGATCTGCCCGCGGCTGCGGACGACTTTGATGACGTCCTCGAAGCTCAAAACGCCGGCGGCATACAGCGCCGGAAATTCGCCGAGGCTGAAGCCCATCGCGGCGGACGGCTCAATCCCCCTGCCTGCAAGAACTTTGATTGTGGCGATGCTGGCGGCAGTGATTGCAAGCTGGCTGTTGTCGCTGCGGCTCAACGTCTCCTTGGCGGCCTCCCACAGCAGTTTCGGAACGTCAACGCCAGCGATTCCAGAAATTTCATCGACGACCGCACGCGCCTCGGGAAAGGCCTCGCAGACATCCTTCATCATGCCAGGCTCCTGCGCGCCTTGACCCGGAAATAAAAAAGCATACTTCTTGGACATAAAAACCTCAATCAAAATTTCACAATGACATATTTCAATTTTTTGTCATTCATATTCTATAAGTCTACCAGATTTATACGTTTTGTCAAGATTCCGGCGCGGCACAGCAGAACTG
>CAMWPF010000200.1 GCA_947176045.1 uncultured Treponema sp.
CCTTCGTCTCGTGGGCTCGGAGATGTTTATAAGACCCCGGAGGTACCTCGAATACAATTCAAGGCGGTACGGGGTGCAGTTCCGCCGGAATATGAGTCTTTAGGTGCTGCGGGCGCCGACATACGGGCTTCGCTCGATGAGCCGATGGTCTTGCAGCCCGGTTGTACTGGCGTGGTGCCGACCGGATTATTTTTTTCTATTCCAAATGGATATGAAGTGCAGGTTCGTCCTCGTTCTGGAATTGCTGCAAAAAACGGAGTGACTGTTTTGAATTCGCCGGGGACAATTGACAGCGACTACCGCGGAGAAGTGAAGGTGCTTCTCATCAATTTGGGAAATCAACCGTTTGCAATCAATAATGGGGATCGGATTGCACAAATTGTTGTTGCTCCGGTGACTCGCAGTCTTTTTATAGAATCGGACGTTTTGGATGAGACGGAACGAGGTGCCGGCGGTTTTGGTTCCACCGGAGTTGCGACTTGAATATTTTTCAGATGCTGCATTCTGTCTTTCTCTCTGCCAGACAACTTGTGTTGGATGCGTTGCTATTTTGTTTGCGAGCACTGCACGGTTTGTATGGCAGATTTGGAAAAAAGCCGGTCGGCCAGCTGCGTAAATGTATCAACTGGATTCAAATTCACCTTTTTCACAAAGGGAAGCTGCAGGATCGCGTCCTTGTCAAATACCTTGTCAAAGAGCTGCTTCTTTATTTTTCAGTTGCCTTCCTCTTTTTTTTTATGATTTTTTTTGTAAATCAAATTTTGCTGCTGGCGGAGAACATCCTCAAGAAGCGGGTTCCGTTTCCTGACGTCGTGCGCCTGATTACGTACTGCCTTCCGTTTGTCATCGCGCAGTCGGCGCCGTTTGCGACGCTTGTCGGATTCTTGATGTGCCTCGGCCGCCTTATGAGCGACAATGAAGTGCTTATTTTGCGCGCTTCAGGGCAAAGCTATGTAATCATCATGCTGCCCGTCATTGTTCTCGGGCTTCTGATTTCGATTTTTTCTTTTTTTGTGAACGACTATCTGCTTCCGATCGGGAACATCAACTACAACAAGCTGTACCGTCAGATTCTGGCTTCCAATCCGGGAGTTGAAATTGAGGCGAATACAATCAAACGGCTGAACAATGCGACGATTATCATCGGCGATGTCAAGGACAACGTCGTTTCGGATCTCGTTTTTTTCGACAAGGGGAGGAAGGGGACGCAGCGCATCATCGTCGCTGGAAAGTCGTCCCTTGTGAGCGCGAAGAAGGAGGGCGTCCTCATGCAGATGAACATGACGGATTCTGCCGTCGTTTTTTTGGATACAAGCAAGCGCATGAATTTCGACATCCTTGATTCGGATGCAACAGTGCTGAACATTTTTGACTCGTCATTCTTCAGTGGAAATTATTCGACGACGCCGCGGGAAATGACTTCTTATGATTTGGGACGGCTGATCAAGAGCATGAAGGGCCGGAAGAACTACAGCAAGCGGCAATTGAATTTGTACCGTATGGAATACAACAAAAAGTTCTCCCTTCCGTTCGGATCGATTTTTTTTGCCGTCCTCGCGCTTCCGCTTGCCTTCCTTTTTGGAAAGCACAACGGGCAGACAATCGGGCTGATTATCGGACTGTTCATCTGCGTCCTTTATTGGGCGATGATGATTCTCGGACAGATTTTTTCAAGCCGCAACGGCATCAGCGGTTTCTGGGCGATGTGGTTTCCAGACATTGTGATCGGAATCGCCGGACTGCTTTTTTATGTGGTGCTGAAGAAAAAATGAAGCTTGTTGTCTATTTGTTCCGTCGGTTCCTGCCGATTTTCTTCGGTGCGCTTGGATTCTTTTCGCTCGTCCTTGTGCTGGTGGACTTGCTCATGAATTTATGGAAATTCATACAGAACGAAGCTCCGGCGCTGCAAGTCGCATACCTCATGCTGCTGTACATTCCAAAGACAATCTGGTATGCGATTCCGCTCGGCATCCTGTTTGCGGTTTCCTACACGCTGAGCGATTTGTATGCCAACAACGAGCTGACGGCGGTCTTCGCTTCCGGCGTTTCGCTCCTGCGGTTTACAATGCCGCTTCTGGTTTTTTCCGTCGTCATGAGCTTTGCGCTTTTCTTTTTTGAGGACAATGTAGTCGTTCCGACATACGCGCACAAGCAGCAGCTGCAAGGCACGCTTCTTCAGGAGGAAAAGTCGCTGAACAACGACAGCATCGTCGTGCTTTCTGACAACGGCTTCATCGTCTACAAGGCGAACCTGTACGACGATGCGCAGCGCCGCCTGTACGACTTGTACCTTGTCTGCCGCAATCAGGACAAGTCGCTGGATGCGATCATCCATGCGGATTATGCGGTTTGGGACGAGGCGAGCCAGCTGTGGCTGCTGCGCGGTGCAATTCAATACGCGTACGGCGGCGAAGGATTTTCCGCCGGCTCTGTGCGGGAGGATCTGGCGGCGCGCCTGAACGAGCCGTGCGAAACGTTCCGCAACAATACGGTTTCGGTCGAGGAAGTCAATACAGCGGAAGCGAAGGTGTACATCAACCACCTCCGGCGGGTCGGCCTTCCGTTCAACGAGGAGCTTTCGGTGTATTATAAGAAATTCTCGTTTCCATGCATTGTATTCATCGTCGTGTTCCTTTCCATCGGACTTTCCGGAAAGTCGCGCAAGAACGTCCTGCTCATCAGCCTGTCCCTTTCCATTTGCGCGGCGGTTTTGTTTTATGTCATGCAGATGATCACCATGCTGCTTGCAAAATTCGGATATATTTCGCCGTTTGCGGGCGCATGGTTTCCAGTGTTTTTCTTTATATTTTTGAGCATACTTTTTTTGCGGTATGCGAGGACATGAACGATGGGAATTTTTTCTATTTTGCACAAAAGTGCGGACTGCCGGGCGCGGAACGGAATTCTGGAGCTCCCTCATGGAACGGTTCGGACGCCGGCATTCATGCCTGTCGGAACGTGCGCGACTGTCAAGGCTGTTTCCAAGGACGAGCTTGAGGAAATCGGATTTGAAATCATCCTTTCCAACACATATCATCTTTTCTTGCGGCCGGGACCGGATTTGATTCAAGAGGCAGGCGGAATCCACGGATTTTCCGGCTGGAAGGGCAACGTCCTTACGGATTCCGGCGGTTTCCAGGTTTTTTCGCTTTCCAAGCTGCGCAAAATCACGCCTGAGGGCGTTCTGTTTCAAAGCCACATCGACGGAAGCCGCCATCTGTTCACGCCGGAAGGCGTCGTGCGGACGCAGATGCAGTTCAATTCGGACATCCAGATGCAGCTCGACGTCTGCTCCGGCTGGGGCGTCGGCAGGACTGAGGCGGAGCGCGCGCTGGAAATCACGAGCGGCTGGGCGCGCCGTGCAAAGCAGGAATGGCTTTCCTGCCGGGAGCGCGGCTATCAGGGAATGCTGTTTCCGATCGTCCAAGGAAATTTCTTCGAGGATTTGCGGCGCGAAAGCGCGGAGTTCGCCGCGTCGCTGGACTTGCCGGGCATCGCCATAGGCGGTCTTTCTGTCGGGGAGCCGGCGGAACAGTTCGCGCACTTCCTGCGGCACACAGTGCAGTTCCTTCCCGAGGAAAAGCCGAAGTACGTCATGGGAATTGGAACGCCGGAATACATTCTGGAGGCGGTCGCTTCCGGCGTTGATATGTTCGACTGCGTGCTTCCGACGCGGAACGCGCGGAACGGCTCGTACTTCACCCGTGCCGGAATGCTTTCCATAAAGCAGGAGCGCTTTGCGCATGACTTTTCGCCGGTCGACGCGGACTGTTCCTGCAAGGTGTGCCGGAACTATTCACGCGCCTACCTCCGGCATCTGTTCAAGGAGCAGGAAATTCTGGGGGCAATGCTTGCTTCTTATCACAACCTGCATTTTCTGCATACGATGATTCAAGAAATCCGGGCCGCCATTGCGCAGGATTCCTTCGATCTGTACCGGCGGCGGTTTCTGGAGCGCTT
>CAMWPF010000201.1 GCA_947176045.1 uncultured Treponema sp.
CTGCGCCCTCTGCCCGCGCGGGCGCGCCGGCTGTAGATCGCATCGTGTTTTAACTGCAATTGCGCCTGCGGGCGCTGTTGGAGAAGGGCGGATCCCCTGCGTGCGGAGCGGGGGCTTTCCTTTTCCGCACCTCTTCCTTTTCCTGGCACGCTTTTTCTTCTCCCAGGTTCCCATCTTTTTTCTTTTTGAATCATCATGTCCTTCCTTGACGGGCGTTCCCGGCATTCTGCGGGAACGATTTTTTTTTGCGCGGCGGCAGCCGCGGGCGCCCGAACTGTCCGCAGGGGCTTTTGGAGGCGGTCCAAGCATGCTTGGGGCGCGTTCTGAATCCGTTCGGGCGGTTCAAGCGGCGCTTGAGGCGCGTCCTGAACCTGTTCGGGCAGTCCGAGCGCGGCTTTGGGCATATTCCAAAACCGTTTGGAGCGTTCAAACGTCAAATGCGGCTTGCCCGCTTCGCACGTAGAGGGATTTCCTCCCTCCAGAAATAGTTGCTCCGCTTGCGGGCGGAAAAAAGGAGCTTTGCATGAAAGAAATCGATTCGATTTTCCTCGGGAACATGAACAACGCGGCGCACTTCCTGTTCGTGTCGAACATGGCGGCGCGGGCGGAGAAGGACGCTGCGGTCGCGGAAAAGTGCGCGGCGCAGGTTGCGGCGCTGCGGGAGGCGGTGCAGGCGGAGGACGAGAGCCTGCAAATCAGCGCGAAAAGCCTCACCACGGACAAGATTGCGGAGGCCGACCGCCTGCGCGACAGGATCTACGCGGGCTACAAAAAGGCTGTGGGCGGCTACGCGGCCTTTCCCGTGGCGGACATGGCGGAAGCGGCGGCGGCTTTGAGCCAGCACATCAAGGACTACAAGATCAATCCGCAGGCGCAGCTGGACAAGGAGACGGGGCTGCTCGTGAACTTTGTGCAGGATCTGGAAGGGACGTACAGTGCGCAGGTTGAGAAGCTCGGCCTCGGCGCGTTCGTGGCGCAGCTCAAGGCCGCGAACGAGGCGGTGCGCGAGCTGACCGGGCAGCGCACCGACGAGCGGTCGGCGAGGACTGCCGGCGCGCTCAAGGCCGCCCGCGCCGCGAGCGACGAGGCGTACCGGGAGCTGGCGAGCCACGTGAACGCTCACGCGCTGATTGAAGGCGGGGCGGACTACGCGGCGTTCATCGGCTACGCCAACACGGAGATTGCGCACTTCAAGCAGGAGGTGCTCAAAAGTGCAAAGAAGAAGCCGGCGGCTTCGGCGGACGGCGGCACGGATTCTGCGGATGAGGGCGGAGACGCAGAATGAGGCGGCGCGCGGCGATTGTTGCGGCGGCCGTGCTGTGCTCCGCCGTGTGCACATGGGCGGAAGCTGGCGCACACGTTGTCGCCGTTGTGCCGTTCGAGGCGGCGGGCGTTTCGCAGGAAGACGCTGACGCGTTCACCGCCCGGTTTGCGGAAACGCTGGCGGCAGGCGGGACGGTCTCCGCAGCAGACAACCGCGCCGTGGGCGCGCTGCTTGCTCGGCAGGGGCTTGCCGCTTCCGACCTGATGGACGCGGAGCGCGCGTCGTCGTTTGCGGCGGAATCGGGCGCGGACTTCCTCGTAGTCGGAAAACTGTTCGCACTTGGCAATATGGCGGGCGCGTTCGTTACGATGATAGGTGGGAATCCGGCGGCGGCTTCTGTCGCCGTGCGGCAGGCGGAAAGCATGGACGCGCTCATGACGGCAGTGCCGGGGCTGTGCGCAGAGCTGCTGGGAAACGCGGCGGAGTAGCGTATTAACGGAGAGAGATGAAAAATATGGAGGAACTGACAATGGATTCGGAACAATTTTATTTTGAGCATACAATCAAGCTCGAAAAAGATTCGTATTTAAAGCTTTTGGATATGTACTTTAAGCCAAAAGAGTTTTTTGATGGTGTTGAAAAAACGCTTAGCGAAGAGCAGAAAAAAGCACTGAAAGGTGAGTCTCTGTTTGACAAGATTTTTCCCATAGAAGCGAAGTATCTGGAAAACCATAAGGATATGGAAGTCAGGCAGGACTTCATAGCATGGAATGGATGGTGCTTCCGCGGACACAGGGATTCCAGCTGGAAACTTGAGACTACATTTGAGCGGCTGTGCTTCAAAAATTACGGAACAAAAAATAAAGATTTGTTTGATGTAGAAAAAGGAATGATTCGCGATTTTCGCAGAAGAATACAGAAATACGATCCTACGCTTGCAAGCATAGACTCGAACGATTTCTATATGCTTCTCGCAAATATGCAACACTATGGCTGTGCCACACGATTTCTTGATATGACATTTTCGTTTTTCGTCGCACTGTTCTTCGCTTGCGGCTACATTGAGTTCGAAAAAATCGATGAGGATGAAAATAAAGACAAAAAGAACAGTGAGTCTGATGACGGAGAGTCAACTTCAGTAGTTTCTGAAAAGTCGGAAAAAGAAGCCGAAGCATTAAAAAAGAAAAAAATAAAGACTTTCTCAATTTATTGTTTCAACCGAATGTGGATTGAAAAAACATACAAGAAAAATCTGCCGCGAGGACTTAAGAAATACTATGCTTCTGATGAATTTGGAAAAATGCCGAAAACGCAGGAAGCAGTGTTCAATTTCGTTCCAAACCGTAAAGTGGACGATTCAGATGATGCCGTAAAGGACGTATTCAAGTCAGTCATAAACATGACTCCGTTCTACATGAACGTGCGTCTTGACAGGCAGAAAGGTACATTTCTCATACCCACGAATCCGTACTGTACGTTCGAGGAAAATCTCAAGTCGCTTGTAGAGAAAGACAAGGAGAACGGAAAATTCCGTGTACTTAAAATAAATGTGGAATACGATGATGCCATGCTTCTGTATTACCAGAAATTTCTGGACGAAATGAACATCAACCATGCGGTTCTGTTCAACGATGTTGAAAACATCTGCAAGCAAATCAATTACAAGACAAGACTTCCGAATGACGCACTTATAACTCCAAAAGCCGGAATATAGGAATACAGACAATGAGAAAAATTTTTTAGGAGGAATATGATGAATACTATTTTTGATGAAACACTGGAAACGGTAGGCGAATCCTTGCACTCCGTAGACGCAAAAGCATTCGGTCGTCTTCTTGATGACTGCGAAAAAGCATTGCGTAACGGCGGAAGCATCATTGTTTCCGGGCTTGGAAAGAATGTGCCTGTCTGCGAAAAGTTCGTCGGGTGTAGGGAGGGTTTATAGTATGGACAGAAAGTATTCTGTGTTTTTAAGTTCTACGTTTGAAGATTTGAAAGATGTCAGAAAAGACGTGATGACAAGGCTGTTTATGAACGGCTACTTAGTCAACAACATGGAGTCATTCAAAGCGCGTAGCCAAAGGTCATGGGATGTGATACAGGAAAGCATCAGAGATTCCGATTTATTCGTCATGATTATTGCCGGGCGGTACGGTTCTATCGTTGATGGAGAGGACATAAGCTTTACCGAAAAGGAGTACAACTATGCTGTCACACAGGGAATTCCTGTACTTTCGTTTATCCGAAATAAGAACAAGATTTTTGCGGTGGACTATGATGAGGGCGAAAAACGAAGAAAACTGAATGATTTCATTGAGCGGATTAGAAAGAACAAGCTGGTGGCAGAATGGAATGATTCGGAAGACTTGCAGGTTTCCATTGTAGATTCTCTTCGGAATGAAATAGATGCCGACGGCTCTATTCGTGGTTGGGTTAAAAGCACGCGGGCGGTTGAACGCAAGCTGACCGAAACAATCATGAACTACTATCATATCATCATCAAGGTTCGCGGCTCTATTATTGAATGCGAACAGGGGCGGGCAACGACAACATATACTGGCTCCGCGCTTGTTGATGCTCCTGAATATCCTGTCGTGTATCGAGATCGCGTAAAGACCGGGTTCGGCATTCAGCATCAGCAGTTCTTTCCTGCGGCACGGGTGCTCAATGCAAATGAAT
>CAMWPF010000202.1 GCA_947176045.1 uncultured Treponema sp.
AAATAGGACTTTTCAAAGTCGGTCTCGCGGGCGGCAGGCACGATTGCGGTTACTGCCGCCTGATGCGCCTGAGTTGAGATGTGCGATTGTGCGGCAGCTCCCGCACAGCAGGCTGCCGCCAGAACGAACGGCCACGCGCGTGTCTTCATCACTTTGTACCCCGTATATGTTTTGCAAAATATGCGATGTCGCCGGAGAATCCGATGGCGAACAGGACGGCAATCAGCGCCAGACCGACAAACTGGATGTAATAGAGCAGCTTCGGCGGCATTTTTTTCCGGGTGAGCCATTCGATTGCGGCGAATAGGATCAGTCCTCCGTCCAAAATCGGAACGGGCAGCAAATTCATGACGCACAGCGAAATGCTGATGTACGCCAGAATGTTCAGCATATTGACAAATCCGGCCCTGGCGCCTTCCGAAAAGCTTTCGGTAACGACCGTTCCCATCATGTCGATGATCCGGGCAGGGCCGGAAACTGATTCCTGAAGGTTCACGCCCTTGAACAGCGTCGCGATGCCTTTCACCGTCAGAACGGCCGCCATCCCCGCATCCTTCAGGCCCTGCCAGAGCGCCGGAAAAAAGGAGCGGCGCTCCGCCTCGTATTCCTGCATGCCCGAGGTGTCGGCCGCCATGATTCCGAGCCTTCCAGCTCCTGTCTCCCGGTCCAAATCGGTGCGCGCGGAGAATTCCAGCTGCCCGCCGTCGCGAAGGACGGTGATGGAGACTGTTTCATCCGGGCGGGACGTGATTTCTGCCAGAATGTCTGAAAAATTTCGGATTTCCGTGCGGTTGATCTGTATGATTTCATCGCCGGACTGAAGGCCTGCATCCCGCGCCGCGCTGTGCATGTCTGGATGCACCTCGTCGGCGAGGATGATGCGGTTTGAATACGAGTAGTAGGTGTACCCGATCATGGAAATGGCGGAAAACGCGAGGAATGCGAAAAAAAAATTGAAGAGCGGGCCGGCGAACGCAATCGCCATCCGCCTGCACGGAGCTACGCCGTACAGGGAGTCCGGCTCCGCCTCGATATGATCCAGTCCGGCTTCAAGCGACCTTTCAAAATCTTTCTGCCCCTTCATGCCGCAGTAGCCGCCGAGCGGAATGAGCGACAGCCGGTAGTCCGTCTTTCCGCGCCGCCGGTGCAGCAGGACGGGGCCGAAGCCGATGGAAAAGCTTTCGACGGTCACTCCGAACAGCTTCGCCGCGAGAAAATGCCCCCATTCATGGAACAAAACCAGAAAGAACAGGCAGAGCAGGCCGTATAGAATTCTCATATCAATTCCGCGGCAAGGCGGCGCGCTTTTTCGTCCTGCGCGAACACGTCGTCGAGGGTGCGCGGAACGTCCGTCCAGTCCTTGTCCAAAACGGTGCGGACAATCCGGGAGATGACGTTGAAGCTGATTTTATGCTCCAAGAATGCATGGACTGCCACTTCGTTCGCCGCATTGTATGCGATGGTGTAGGATTTTTCCTTGCGAGCCGCCTCGAACGCATATTCCAGCATCGGAAAGTCCCGCATCCGCGGGCGGAAGAACGTCATCGTCGCGTCGAACAGCTCGAACGGCTGCAAATAGTTCGCCCTGACTTCCGGCCATGTCAGCGCGGAAAGGATCGGATGCTTCATGTCCGGATCTGAAATCTGCGCGTACAGCATTCCGTCCTTCGTCCGCACGAGCGAATGGATCAGGCTTTGCGGATGCACGACGACTTGGACGCGCTCCGCCGGCACATTGAACAGGCGGACCGCTTCGATGACTTCCAGCCCCTTGTTCGCGAGCGTCGCGGAGTCCACAGTGATCTTTCTGCCCATGTTCCATGTCGGGTGCTGCAGCGCCTGTTCGACCGTCACATTCTCCAGTTCGGCGGAAGTCAGCGTGCGGAACGGCCCGCCGCTCGCCGTGATGAGCAGCGTATCGACGGCATCCGCACCCGTCTGTCGGAGCAGGTGGAACAGCGCGGAATGTTCCGAATCGACTGGAATGATGCGGCATCCCGTCTCTTCCGCCGCATCCCGGATCTGCCGCCACGCCATGACGACCGTCTCCTTGTTCGCCAGCGCCAAGTCGACTCCGGCGTCGGCTGCCAGCTTTGAGGGAATAAGGCCGGCGGCTCCGGCAATACCGTTCACCACGATGTCCGGCTTCGTATCGGCGATCAGCTTCTCAATGCCGTCCGTTCCTGCTTCGGACGTCAGGACGCCGGGACAGCGGAATTCAGCGCACAGGAAGCCGAGGCTTTCCTTCTTTTTGTGCGCAGACAGCCCGCATACGGAAAAATCTTCGGGCATATTCCGTATGATGCCCAGCGTATTGGTTCCGATGGAGCCGGTGCAGCCCAAGACAAGCACTTTCTTCATGGAAGATCTCCGATTGGCGCCGGCGCAGGATTGTACAGGAAGAATACTGCGATGTAGTACACCGGCGCGGAAAAGAGGATGGAATCAATGGAATCCAGAATTCCGCCGCGTCCGGGAATGATGGTTCCGCTGTCCTTGCAGTTGGAGGAGCGCTTGTAGACTGATTCCGCCAGGTCGCCGATGATTCCGGCGGTCGCCGTCAGGACGCCGAGCAGCACCCCCTTGAAATAGCTTCCGTGGAAAATTCCGGGCCAGAGCCTCTGCGCGAGCAGGGAGGCGGCCGTGGCGCCTGCATATCCGCCGATGAATCCTGCGACGCTCTTGTTCGGACTTGCCGCAAACACGCCCTTGTTGCTCCGTCCGAACAACATGCCCGACAGCCATGCAAGGGAGTCGCAGATGAACACCGTGAACAAAAAGACGGAAATTATGATGACGGAATCTTGAAACTGCGTCATCCGCGTGATGAATGTGAGGAGGTAGCCGCTGTAGAAGATGATGAACAGCGAGGCGGGAATCCGCGCGTTGCAGTCCTCGAACGTCTTGTTTGAAAAAATCTCATGCGCCATCAGCACGAACGCCGCGGCGATCATAATCCAGTTCGTATAGTCGATGTCCTGTCCCGAAAGCGCAAGCAGGTACGCGGACAGGGGGACGATGCAGTTCAAGGCGACGACAAGCGGGCGGGGGGCGAGCGGGAGCTTCTTTTCAAAGATTGCGTACAACTCCAAGGAGGCGACGGCTGAGCAAAGCATGATGACGGCGTTCAGCGGCAGATGATGGCAGCACTTGAACCAGACGACCGCCAGTACGGCCGGAATGCCGACAAAAAAAATCAAAAGCCGTTGCAGAACCTTGCTCATAATCCATCCATCCTGTTTACAAATTGGGAACAGCGCCGAAGCGCCGCGTCCGCATCTGAAATTGCTCGATATCCCGATAAAACTCGTCTTTGCCGTAATCCGGCCAAAGTGTGTCCGTAAAAAGCAGCTCCGCGTATGCGGCGTGCCACAGCAGGAAGTTGCTCAGCCGCAATTCTCCGCCGGTGCGTATCAGCAGATCCACGTCCGGCAGTTCAGGGATGTCGAACGCCTCCGCAAGAGTCCGTTCGTCCACCGCTCCTGCGCCGCCGGACTTTGAAAGCAGCGTCCGGACGCCCCTGACGATTTCGTCCCGCCCGCCGTAATTGATTGCAAGGACGACGGTCAATCCTGAAAACTGCGCCGTTTCTTTTGCCGCCGCTGTAATTTCCGTACGGACGTCGTCCGGAAGCGCCGCCAGATTCCCGCTATGCCTGACGCGGATGCCGTTTTGCTTGTAGAACTCAAACTCCGCCCGAAGATGGAAGCGTATCAAGCCCATCAAGTAGCCGACTTCCTCCTGGGTGCGCTTCCAGTTCTCTGTGGAAAACGTGTACAGCGTCACATACTGGATGCCGAGTTCGGCGGCGGCGCGCACAACGGCTTTCGCCGCGGACAATCCTGCTTTGTGTCCGCTTGTGCGGGGAAGCCTCCTTTGTTGGGCCCAGCGGCCGTTCCCGTCCATAATCAATGCGACGTGGAC
>CAMWPF010000203.1 GCA_947176045.1 uncultured Treponema sp.
GGTTTGTATATACAAACCACATTTTGTTGAATCAAAAAATTTAAAAATGCGGCTTCGTCATACCCATATTTGCTGCAAAAAGGTTCAAACGGCTTACTTGTCCAAGCCCCTGTTCTGAATGTAGGCATATACAGCAGAATTATGCACCCAGGAAAATCGTTCCTGATTTTTTCTATTAGCTTTTCTTTTTTACCTTCAAAAAATGCATCAGTTCTTGGAAGTCCTACAGGTAAAATTCTGGAAGGTTTCAATCCGAATGCTGTTTTCAAAAATGGAGTAAAAAATTCACTTGCAGAAACTGTTTGCAAGCAAGGCACTGTTGTAATTGTTTTCCAGATAAAAAACGTTCTGTTAATTTTATACAAAGCATGTGCAAGAACATTCTTTCTTATTCTTCCACCAGAAAAATCATCATCATTTAATATTTTTTTCAAAGGCATTCCGTGCCACAGCTCGCAAACTTCCGCACCCTTTGTAAATCCGTAGAACAGTTCATATCCGGTTGTTGAGAAGATTTTTCCGGCACGAAACGTCAGCCACAGTGCTTTTGGAGAATTTACCTTCAATGCTTTGAATCCTTTTGCTTCCAATTTCTCTACAATTTTCTTATCCTTGCTGAGCCAGACTGCGTTTATTTCTGGGCAGTTTTTGTTCACATATTCAAAGAAAATCCGCGAGCTGTCATTGTATCTCTTTCCAAACCAGCTTGAAAAAAGCCAGAGATTTTTATTCCTTTTAAATAGTCCGCAAAAATGCCAGACTGGAACAAATAGAAAATTTAAAATCAAGTCGGGAATGTTTTTTACTATTTTCCAAAGAAACGTCATTTTTCTACTCCGTGAATAAAATGTAAAAGCACTTTATTTTTTGAGAAAAATAAGGCTAAAAAATAAAATACGGCACAAAGCACAATGCATACAGAGCATCTAATGACTGAGAAAGGAATTGAAGAATATGGAATCAAAAGGCTTACTGCTTTTATAATAAAAAAGAAAAGCAATGATGAAACAAGCGGAACTATCAGATTTTTATTAAAAACATTATTTTGGATATTTTTTCTATGAATCTGAAAAACCTGTAAAATAATGACCAAAATATCCGCAGTTGCAGTTGTAACTATACAAGATGATGCATTCAACTTTCCTGTTAAAATCAAAATTGATTTCAATAAAATATTATAGATTCCACCTGTGTAATAAATTTTTGAAAGGCATTTTTCATTTCCTGTGGCAAGAAGAATTTGCTTTGAAAGAATCGTGTCAAAATTTGAAATAAGATAGCGGAAGCAGAAAAGAAACAAAGGAATTGAACCGCCTAAATATTTTTCACCCGCATACAAATACATAATATCCGCTGAAAGATAAGCCATTCCGACACAACAAGGCATACTTATTGCAGAAAACAATGACGAACTTTTCTCCAGCAAGTCATAATACTCTTCTTTTTTATTATTCCCCCAAAAAAATGATAATCTCGGTATAGTAACTAAAATCAATGAAGATGAAATTTGAACAACGCTGTTTGACAGAATCTGAGAAATATGATAATAAGTCAGCTGAATTTTATCACCAAAATAAATCAGAGCAAAACGGTCTAATATTGTGTAAAGCATACTTGAATTTACAAGCAGAAACACAATGAACAGAGGTTTTATAAGTCTTAAAGTTTTTTTTAAATCTATTTTCCTGAACCGATAATTATATTTATTATAAACGAAAGTCAGAAGATTATTTAAAACCACGGACGAAGAAGAAAGAAGCATATAAATCCATGCGTCTTCTGCGTTCCGTATCAAGCAGAAAACCGAAACTACATAGACAAGCCTGCAAAAAAATGACTTTAAAAGAATAAATCCGTATCTTTCTCCTGCCTCATTCATATAATCTGTAGCAAAACAGACAAAAAGAAGCTGGCTAGAAGCAGTTACATAAATATTCCAATACTGAGCAGAAGAAACAAAAGATACCAGCAATAAATAAACAGCTGTAACTAAAACTGAAAAAACAACACTCAGTGTAAACAGTTTTGTAAAAAGTTCTTCAACTGCCCTTCGGTCATTCCGTATTTTGCTGACTTCTCTCAATCCGTATGTATAGACACCAAAAACAGCAAACGGTGAAAACCATGCAACCATACTCAGCGCGCGATTATATTCCGTAAAACCATCAACAGAAAGGACTCTCGCAATATACGGAGCCGTTATAAGAGGAAACAGAATATTCAGTACACTCAAAACACTTTTATAAAAAGCATTTATTTTGATAGACTTCGACATTTTACTGAATGATATATTTTATATATAAGCTCGCCGAATCTAGACATATGTGCAAGAGAATATTTTCTTGCAGTCCATTTTCGTCTTGCAACCGACCTCTTGAATTCACGGGGAATTTTCTTAATCGGAAGTTCCTCAATTTTTGTGTTCGGAAGTTTTTTTCCATTTATAACACAGTCTATAACGTCCATAACATTTTTAGCTGCATATCCAAGCTGAGGGAAATTTAGTTCCCGGTATTCTTTTATTTTTTCTAGATAATTTTTATTTTGCAAAACATTCAATACCGTCTCCTTCAATTTCGCTTTCGGAATCTTTATTGCGAAATCATATGGAAACTGAGGCAGGCGAGGCGGTTTTACATCCGGAACAAGCCAGTCCGTAACGGCAACAACGGGCTTGTCCATAAGCATGGCTTCATATAAAGTTGACGACTCTTCCGAGACAAGCACATCACATAAATTTATTGCATCATAAATATTTATTTTTGAATTTAAAATATAAACATTTTTCTTTCCGAAGCTTTTCTCGTTCACATCTTTTATAATTTTTTACTGTTCCTCAAACTCTGGCGGAAGATATGGAAACTGCTTAATCAGTAAATTCACATTTAAATCTTTTACAGCATCAATCATTTCAAGCTGTCTTCCATTCCACTCCCAGCTAGGAGCATATAAAACAGTTTTTTTGTTCTTATCAATTCCATAATCCGAAACAATCTTTTTGCAATTTTCAGAAAAATTGTTTTGGAAGATTCTGTCAGCTTTTGGAAAGCCTGTAAAAAAAGTTCCGATTCTAGGCCTAACAAATTTATAGCAACTTGCATTGTGCCACATATCAGCCCATTCCTTGCTCGGAAGAAACGCTATATCAAAGGCACTCCAGTATTCCAGTTTCCACGGCATTGGCCACTCACCATGCTGTTGACCTAAATCATGTAGAGACACTACTGAAAGTTTGCTATGGCTTGGAAAATTCAAATGAGAAATATAAAAACCAATTTCACAGTTTTCAAATTTGTTCTCTGTGAACTTTACTTTATAGCTTCTACTTTGTGCTTCAATTGCCACAGGCTCAAGGCATTGCCTTTCAACATTGTCAGTACAAATAAAAGTAATTTCTTTTTTTATATTTTTTTTCATTTACAATCTTTCCAAGTCCTTTTTTATCTGTGTTGTCGAGATTTCCGGCGTTCGTTCCAAATACACAACCTCACACCGGCTTTTCAGAAAGTCGAACCTGCCTTTCCAGTCGTCGCCCATGACGAATGTGTCCACGTGATATTCCTTCACATCGGACATTTTCTGCTCCCAGCTTTCTTCGGGAATCACCAAATCAACGTAGCGGATTGCTTCGAGCAGAGCCTTCCGTTTTTCCCAACTGAAATAGCATTTCTTGCGTTTTTCGTTCCAGTTGAATTCATCTGTGGAGAGCGCGACAATCAGATAGTCGCCAAGAGCTTTTGCCCGGCGCAGCAGGTTGATGTGCCCGTAGTGCAGGAGGTCGAATGTTCCGTATGTGATGACGCGTCTCAATGATTCCTCCTGTTTCCGTTTTCTTCTATATGTTTGCGCCAGTTCCACTCCCACAGAACGCCGGGCAGCGCAAACAGCCTGTCCGAACCGTTCC
>CAMWPF010000204.1 GCA_947176045.1 uncultured Treponema sp.
ATACTTATCTATAGAAAAAACATAGGAAATTCGGCTTTTGATGCGCAGGTTGGAAACCAGTGCTGGAGCGGGCAGTCCTGAAAATGAATTGGAGATGCCGCGGATGTCCAGCTTTCCCGTAACGCCGGAGAACGAGCCGAAGGTGACAGTTCCATTGGTGACAATTGTCTCAGGACAGTTGGTAAGTGGTCGCAAATACACAGGATTCCTCTCTGCGTGCCGCCGTAAAATCCGCATGAATCGTGGCGGCGCTGTATTTGCCGCCATTATACAGGAATTGCTGCAACATGGCAAATATGTTGTGCGCGTCCGGAAAAATCTGCATCCGCGGGCGTTCCTGCGTGTAACGTTTTGATTTTCAATCGGTTTTACAGTATTATCATTGCAATTGTTGCACACTATTTGGAGGAACAAAATGAAGAAGATTGCGATTGTCATGGCTGCGGCTTTGTCGTTCGGCTTGCTTGCGGGATGCCGTCCGACAGATTTTAAAAAGGCGCTGGGCGACTGGCAGCTTGTGCATTTTGAGAAGGACGGCGTCGCGCAGACGATTGCGATTTCTACGCTGAATATTGAAGAAGATGAAGCGGCGGGAAGCTATTCTGTTTCGGGATTTTCCGGCGTAAACCGTTTTCATGGAGCGTATGTCGTCAAGGGAAAGCAGATCACCGTTCCCGTCGGTTTTGCTTCGACGCGGATGGCTGGCTCGCCTGAAGCGATGGAATTTGAGTCGCTGTTCCTGCGCGCCATGCAGTCGCCGTCGGCTTGGAGCGTCGTGCAGGAAGACGGCCTGCCGATGCTGGTTATTGAAAGCGGCGCGGAGGCGGCGAAGCTGTCGTTCCGTCCGCTGGGCGTCCATGACGCCGTCTGGAAGCTGTCTGCGGTGAATGTCGGAAACGCGGTGGTTTCCGTAGAGATTGCAAATGGCGCTACAGAGGCGCTTCCGATGCTGGAATTCAGTCGGGACGGTGCGGTTTCTGGTACGACCGGCGTGAATTCGATTTATATGGATTATGAAATTGACATGGCGACGCATGAACTGACGATTGCGCCAGGAGCGGTGACGCTTGCGCTGACGGCGGATGAAAACGCAGAGCGCCTTGAGCGCGAATTTCTTCATGCGTTGGCGGAAGTCCGCAAGTACAGCATTTCCGGCGACACGCTGCATTTGCTGGACGAGAACGGCACGACGCTTTTGACGTTCCAAAAGCAGGATTTTGTGCTGTAGCGCTTGTTCCGGCGGCCTGCCGCATCGTGGTGCATCCTCGGCGGCTGGCTTCGGCAGGAATTTTCGGGCTGGCTTCGGCCAGCCTTTTTTGTGCAAAATCCAACCTGTTTTTCATTTTTTAGCTTGACTTAATTTATAAGTACACATAAACTGTTTAGTATGGATTTGAGAACTGTATTAACGACTGATACCGTGAACCTTCATCTGAAGGGAACGACAAAAGAAGAAATCATCGACGAAATGCTTGATATATTGGTGAAGGCTGGCAAAGTTTCTGACAAGGCGGGCGCCCGTGAATGCGTCCTCGACCGCGAGCGGAAAATGTCGACCGGCATGAAGCACGGAATCGCAATCCCTCATGGAAAGACGGATTCTGTGAGCGATTTGGTCGCGTGCATTGGAATTTCTGACAATCCGGTAGATTTCGACTCCCTCGATCAGGAGCCGTGCAGGATATTCATCATGACGCTTTCTCCCATCGACAAGACGGGGCCGCATCTTCAGTTCCTTGCGGAAGTTTCGTTGCTTTTCAAGAGCGCCGACAAGCGCCAGCAGATTTTGAACACTCAGGATAAGGCGGAAGTCATCAAAATTCTGACGGAATAGTTTGATTCAAGGAAAGCCAGCCCTTTGTGCGGAGCGCATGAAGGGCTTTTTTTATGTGCGCGGAGCATCTGACGTAAGGACGGAGTATGATTGAACCGGAGAAGCTGTTCCAACTTGGCGGCGGGCAGAAGCGCCGGAAGCTTGCCTTGACCTTCGGGGCTTTGGAGCGCGACATTGCCGGAATTGCCGAGCGCGGCATGGAATATTCCTTCCGGCAGCTTTCACGCGCTGATTATACAAAGAAAATCACGGAAATCCTTCTGAAAGATCCGAAGCTTCCGCCGGAAGCCGCCGCGGAACTCCGCGTCCTGCTTGCGGCACAGCCGTTCGACGAGCTGCGCGTCTGCAACTGCGCCCGGAACCATCTGCTCGCCATGTTGGGAACGTTTCCTGCGGAATGGGATCTGATTATCGCTCCCCATGCGGCGGATGGCGCTGTCCGGGCGCGGGACTTCTTTCCTGGCGTCTGCGTGTACGCCGAGGACATCCGTTCGCCGTTCAATATGGGTTCGATTTTTCGGACAGCGGAAGGACTGGGCGCGGAACGGGTGTATATTTCGCCGGGGTGCGTTGATCCGCAGCAGCCGCGCGCCCTCCGCAGCGGCATGGGCTGCGTCGAGGCGATGGGCTGGGAGCGCCGCGGCATCGACGAGCTGCCGGAAGGACTGCCTGTCTTTGCGCTGGAAACCGGCGGAACGCCGGTCAGCGAATTTGACTTTCCGCGCCGCGGCGTCTGCATCGTCGGTTCGGAGGAGCTCGGCGTCAGTCCGCATGCGCTTCATCGTGCGGCGTACGGACGCGTTTCCATTCCCATGAAGGGGCTGAAGGCGTCCCTGAATGTCGGCGTCGCCTTCGGAATTCTGCTCCAGAAATGGATAGAATCTCTTTCCTCGTAATCGGCGGAAATCTGTCAGTCGTTCGGGCGCTGGAAGAACTTTCCGAGGATTTCCTTGGACTTCAGCACGTTGATGAACGCCGCCGGAGCGATTTGATGGATTTCCTTCGCCAGCTTGCTTGCCTCCGCGCTGTTGACGACCGTATACAGCAGTTTGTGCGGAATGTTTCCGTAGCAGCCGGTTCCATGAAAGATTGTCGCGCTGTGATTCGTCCGTTCCAGAATGACGCGGTAGATGTCCTCCGCGTTGTCTGAAATGATGAGCAGCGTCGTCTTGTCATAGCGCCGGTAGAGGAAGTTGAGGATCTGCGTGGAGGAAAATTGGAAGATGATTGAATACAGGGCGCGGTTCCAGCCGAACAAAAGTCCCGCGGAGGCAAGGACGATGCAGTTTCCAGCGAAAATATAGTTCCATGCAGTGTGTCCGGTTCGCTCCGACACAAAGATTGCGATGAAGTCTGTTCCGCCGCTCGTCGCTCCGGCGAACAGGCAGAGGGTGATGGCGCATCCGTTGATGAGTCCGCCGAACACCGCGCACAGCAGCACGTCGTCTGTAACGGCGGGACCGGGAATGATGTCCGTCAGAAGCCCGGACAGCAGGACCATCATGCAGGAGTACAGCGTGAACTTCCGTCCGATGAATCGGAAGCTGATGATTGCCGGAATTGAGTTGAGCAGCCAGTAGAAGAGGCTGAACGGCAGCTCGATTCCGGCGAACGTGCGGACGATTTCTTGAAGGAGCAGTCCGACGCCGGTGAATCCGCCGGGAAGCAGTCCCGCGGAATGGACGAACGTGTTGATGTTCAGCGCCATGAGGACGGCTCCGGCGGCAATCATCAGGAGGCGGCGCGCCGGATGCAGGGATTTTGTGGAATATGTTTGCAGCATGGAAAAACTATAATATGTCCGCGCATTTTAATCAAATCCGTTTTCTTGGCGTCGTGAAATTTCTAAAAATAAACAAAAAGGTTTATTTTTTTTTCAAAAAAATGAGAATTTCCCCTTTACACAGTTCCGCGATTCTGCTATTATATATGCATAACCTGGTGGTCATAGTTAAGGGGAAATACCCGTTCCCATACCGAACACGGAAGTCAAGCCCTTACGCGCCGATGATACTGCTAAAAGCGGGAAAGTAGGTAATTGCCGGGTTTTTTCATTTTAAACGCATCGG
>CAMWPF010000205.1 GCA_947176045.1 uncultured Treponema sp.
GCGCTCATGAAGGCGGTCCGCGGCGCGGAAATCGGCATGAACACGCTGCGGCTCAAGGATTTTGCGGAAGAGTCCGACGGGCAGATTCGGGAGCGCGTGGGACAGACGACCGACCAGCGGCTGTTTGCGATTTTCGAGGCGTTGAAGCGCGGCATCATGACGGTTTCGGAAATTCACGAGGCGACGATGGTGGACGAATGGTTCCTGTCGAAGCTGCAGCGCCTCGTAAATATGGAAGGACGCTTTGCGGAAGTCAAAGCCGGCAGCCGCGAGCTGACGCCGGAGCTGTATCTGGAGGCGAAGAAGAACGGCTATCCCGACGCCGTGATTGAGGCGCAGTGCGGCGTTTCTATTCCAGGCGCGTCCGGCGTTTTGAGCGGCGCGGAAGCGGCGGCGGCGTTGCGCGCGCAGGGAAAGCTCGCGCATATTCCGGCGACATACAAAATGGTTGACACGTGCGCCGGGGAATTCAACGCGGAAACGCCGTACTTTTACAGCGGCTACGACGAGGAGAACGAGGCGGCGCAATTCCTTTCTGACCGCGGCGAAAGGCGCAGCAGGAAGGGCACGATTGTCGTCCTCGGCTCCGGGCCGATCCGCATCGGGCAGGGAATTGAATTCGACTACGCCTCTGTCCAGTGTGTGTGGTCGCTCAAAAAGCTCGGCTATGAAGTCGCAATCATCAACAACAACCCGGAGACCGTTTCAACTGATTTTGACACTGCCGACCGCCTGTATTTCGAGCCGCTCACGCCGGAAGACGTCATGGGCGTCATCCATACGGAACAGCCGATCGGCGTCGTCGTCGCGTTCGGCGGGCAGACGGCAATCAAGCTGACGAAATTTCTTGACCGGCAGGGAATCCGAATCCTCGGCACGAGCGCGGATTCAATCGACGTCGCGGAAGATCGCGAGCGTTTCGAAGAACTATGCGAGCGGCTGCACATCAACCGTCCGCACGGACAGACTATTTTCACGACGGAAGAGGCGCTTGCCGCCGCAGAGAAAATCGGCTATCCGATACTGCTGCGGCCGTCCTACGTCCTCGGCGGGCAGAACATGATTATCGCGTTCAACGAGGCGGACGTCAAAGAGTACATGAACATCATTCTGGCACAGGGAATCGAAAATCCCGTGCTGATTGACAAATACATGATGGGCGTCGAGCTGGAAGTGGACGGCATCTGTGACGGAGAGGACATTCTGATTCCAGGAATCATGGAGCATATCGAGCGCACGGGAATCCATTCCGGCGATTCGATTGCAGTCTATCCGTCATGGAACCTCAACGACATCCTGCGCGAGAAAATCATCCGCCAGTCGAAGGAGCTTGCGGTTGCGCTTGGAACGAAGGGGCTCATCAACATCCAATATTTGATTTACAACAACGACTTGTACATCATCGAAGTCAATCCGCGGTCGAGCCGGACGGTGCCGTACATCAGCAAGGTAACCGGCGTTCCGATGGTGGAGCTTGCGACGCGCGCGATGCTCGGCGAGAAAATCAAGGATCTGGGCTACGGCACGGGGCTGTACCGCATTCCGCCGTATTTTGCGGTGAAGGTTCCCGTGTTCAGCTTCGAAAAGCTCATGGACGTGGACACGCACCTCGGCCCGGAAATGAAGTCCACGGGCGAAGTTCTCGGCCTTGCTTCCACAATGGAAGAGGCGATGTACAAGGGGCTGATTGCCGCGGGCTACAACATGAAGCGTTCCGGCGGCATCCTGCTGACCGTGCGCAAGACCGACCAGTACGAAATCCCCGATTTGGCGCGGAAATTCTACGATATGGGATTCAAGCTGTACGCGACGGACGGCACGGCGAAGATCATCCGCGACTTCGGCATGGACGTCGAGACCGTGAACAAGATTCACGAAAATCCTGATGACAATCTGCTGACGCTGCTTGATTCGGGAAAAATCGATTATGTGATTTCCACAAGCGCGAAAGGACGCAATCCCCGCGCGGACAGCGTCCGAATGCGGCGCCACGCCGTCGAGCGGGACATTCCGTGCCTTACGGCGATTGACACGGCGAACGCGCTTGCAGGCTGCCTTGCAAGCCATTACAGTGCGGAAAATGTGGAGCTTGTGAACATCAATTCGCTTCGTTCGGCGAAGCAGACAGTGCACTTCTGCAAGATGCAGACGACGGGAAACGACTTCATCATCGTGAACGCGATGGAGCAGGAAATCAACAATCCCGAAGGTCTGTCCGTCCGGCTGTGCAATCGGCGGAGCGGCATCGGCGCGGATTCGCTCGTCCTCATCAAGAAGAGCGCCTGCGCCGACGCCTATATGCAGTTCTTCAATTTGGACGGCTCCGAAGGCAGAATGGCGGGAAACGCCATCCGCGCCGTCGCGAAATATCTGTATGACAACAACATCAACGGCATTTCCGAGCGCGACAGGCAGAAGGCCGAACCGACTGCCGCAATTTCAATCGAGACGGCGAGCGGCGTGAAGCAGCTGACGCTGTACAAGCAGAACGGCATCGTCTCTTCCGTGACGGTCGACATGGGCAGGCCGGAATTTGCGCCGGAATCGCTGCCCGCCCGTCTGAAAAGCGTGGAAGTCGGCGGCGGCGTCCTTGCCGAAACAGCAATTGTCAACGTGCCGTTGGAAGTCGGAGGCGAGCGGTACGACGTTACGTGCCTCTCTGTTGGAAATCCGCACTGCGTCGTGTTCTGCGGATTTGTTGACAAAGTGGACATGGAAAAAATCGGCCCGCTGTTTGAAAACAACGCGGCGTTCCCGAACCGCATCAATACGGAATTCGTGCGCGTCATCGGCAGGAACGAATTGAAGATGCGCACGTGGGAGCGCGGGAACGGTGAGACGCCTGCCTGCGGAACTGGGGCGTGCGCGGCGGCAGTTGCGGCGGTTTTGAACGGTTACTGCCCGCTGAACGAAGATATTACGGTGAACGTCCGCGGCGGCACGCTGATTGTCAAATGTACGGAAGATACCGTGTACCTGACAGGAACTGCGGAAACGCTGTATTCCGGAGACGTCGTCATTTGATCCGTATGGCACGCGAGACGAAGAAACCTATATTCATACACATTGCGGACTGCCGTGTGGAAGGCGGAAATGCCGTCCTGCTGCCCAGCGTCTCATGGAAGATGGCGGCGGGAGAGGCGTGGCTCGTAACCGGCGCGAACGGCAGCGGCAAGGCTGATTTTCTGAAGGCGCTTGCCGGAGGGCGGCAGTTTGTTCCGAACGCGCCGTCTGCCTCATCCGAGGAGCTGCCGCTGTATTCGTCGGCGTTCGGCGGCTCCGTGGAAATCGTTTCGCTGGAACGGGCGGCTTCGCTGATTGAAGAGGAGCGCCGCCTTGACGAAAGCGAATATATCGAGGGCGGCGTCGATATCGGACGGACGGGTCGCGCCTTCATCTGCGAGGCGCTCGTCGGATCGATTAAGAAAGGCGGCGCGCTGCCGGACATTGCGGCGCGTCTGGAAACTTTTCCGCAGATAAAGCTGTGCGGCGTTGAGAAGATTTTGGACCACGGGCTGAAATATATGTCCACCGGGGAAATCCGGCGGACGCTGCTTGCCCGCGCGCTTCTTTCCGGGAAGAAGCTGCTGATTTTGAGCGATCCGTTCGCCGGGCTTGACGCTGAAAGCCGCCGGATTCTGCTGGATTTTTTCAGCGCGATTTCAAGCTGTCAGCTTTCGGACAGCGGCGCAGAACGTGCGTTCCCCGCAATCCTTCTGTGCATGGAGCGCTACTGCGAAATTCCGGCGGCAATTACCCATGTTCTGGAATTTTCAGATAGGGCGGTTTCATTCTGCGGTTCGCGGGTGGAATACGAAGCGGTTTTGGAACGCCGGGAGTCCGCCGCCGCCAATAC
>CAMWPF010000206.1 GCA_947176045.1 uncultured Treponema sp.
TTTCCGAAGATGCCGCCGCGGACGGTGGCGCGGCAATCATCTACATCACGACCAAAAAGCAGTCTCTCGGACATCACTTTCATGCCGCCGCCGCCGCAAAGACGTATTTTTACAATCCGTTCGACACATATTCAACATCATTTGGGTACGACGGACAGCTTGCGGAAAGCACGTTCCTCAAGGCGAACGGAAAATTCGTCTTTGCGGAAAACCAGTTCATATTCAAGAATTCGCAGGGAAAAAACAAGCTCCGCCGGAACAACGAAGTGGTTGACGGCGCGGCAAGCGCATCGGCGTCCCACTATTTCGGCGGCGGAAGCAGCCTGACCGTTTCGGAACAATT
This sequence comes from uncultured Treponema sp., assembly GCA_947176045.1. GTDB lineage: Bacteria > Spirochaetota > Spirochaetia > Treponematales > Treponemataceae > Treponema_D. Next base: position 344 of record CAMWPF010000206.1, read on the forward strand.
TTACGGCGGACGCAAACGCATTCCCGGCACGGAGCATTCCACGACCGTCGGACTTCAGCAGGACTACAACAACATCCTTTCGGCGTCCGTAAGCGCGCCCGCCGCCGCAAAAAACCTCAACATGAAAGCCGCCCTGAGCTGGATTTCAAACAACCAGCTTTATGAAGCGCCGGCGGAAGACAGCCGCCATCTGCTCAACGAACTGGCGTTCAGCGCGGCGGCATCCATACGCGCAGCGGGCTTCTTCAAAGAATCGCTCGGCACGCAGATGCAGCTGGCGTTCCTTGACTCCACGGACGTCGGCGCGGCGGCGCAGTTCAGCGGATTCATCAAATCAACGTCGGAATTTTCGCTTGGAGAAACGTTCACCATCTTGATTCCGCTTTCTCTGGCATTTTCCAACAAGAACATCGTGCCGATTCCAAAAATAGGAATCCGCGCCGACCTGCCGTACGTCTCGCTGCTCCTGAACGGAAGCCGGCTGTACCTCTTCCCAGACTTGAACCAGCTGTACTGGAAGGATTCCGGAACGGCATCGGGAAATCCCGACTTGAAGCCAGAACGCGGCTGGGGCGGCGAATTGACGGCGAACGTCCACGACATCTGGCTTCCGTTTTCCATTTCATTCTACACGAATTATTATTCCAACAAAATCCAATGGCAGGCGGACGGCATGAAATGGACGCCGAAAAACGTCGCGTCCGCGTTCTATGCCGGAATCAACCTGCTCGCGGAAAAAACCGTCTTCAACTGCCTGACGTTCCGCGCGCAGTACGAATACCTCTACAACCGGCTGCTCGGCAAAGGAAATACATACGGCAACAAAATCATGTACACGCCGGAACACGTCGCGTCCGTTTCCGCAACATACAGCGCCCGGTTCGTAACCGTCTATGTGGACGCCCACTACGTCAGCAAGCGCTACCTGTCCAACCTCAACATCGGCAGTCTGGAGCCGTATGTACTGCTGAACGCGTCCGTCAACTTCAAGCCCGCAAAATGGATCACACCCTACATAAAGCTGAACAATATGCTCAACGCAGACTACGAGCAGTCAGAAGGATATCCGATGCCCGGAATTTCACTGGAATCTGGAGTCAAATGCAGCTGGTAGCTGTCTGGACGGAATCGGACGGCCATCCAGCTTTCCGAGGCTTTCCCTCTCGGTCGGTGCGCACGGAAAAATGCAGGCGGCGGCGCAAAAGGCATTCACGTGGTAAAATCATGAACAGAGCCGGCGTCGTTTGCCGTGCGCACGCGCGCCTCCGGCGCGCCCTCTCCAATCCGGCGTAGGATTTTCCCGCACAACTGAAAATCCCGCCGCGCGAGTCAGCGGCCGCCCGCCTTGATTGCGGATGAAATCGCCAGAAACGCCGCAATCAAGGCAATCACATACACCAACGCCATATATTGAAAGACTGACGGCACAAGCCGCACAATGATTCCGCAAACGATTGTCAGTCCGCCGATTCCGACCGCCGCAAATCCGCAGATTTTCCCCGACAAAACGGCCCTCTTCCGCTTCCTTTCATCTTGATACGCATCAGACAAATTCTTCAAATACCGCTCCGACAAGAACAGCATTCCAACTCCAATAAATACAGCGCCTGCAACTACAAAGACAATCAGAAGCGCCGTTGCTTTCGATCCGCTCATAAAACAAGTATAGTGCAGAAAAAAATCTGAAACAACATCTTGTCAAGATAGATTAACTTCCGTTCGTTTGTTAAAAGTCATACTGCTTTGAACCAGTTTGTTCCACGTGGAACAAACTGGTTCATCATTTGAAATGTATGATCGAGCAAATGTTGAATCAATTAAATAAAGAACCAACTTCGATGACTGCGGCAGAATATAAAATCTTCCTCACAAACAGAATTGAAAATGATTAGGAATTCAGATTTACAGTCATTGTTTACCATCAAAAGCAGTGGATTTTCTTGCCCCAATTGAAAGAAGAATCTGTTCCACGTGGAACAATTCATTTTTAGAATCTTACTGTTGTTTAAAACATTGATTGAACAAAAATACTTTCAAAAATATTCAAGCATAAAAACTGATTGCGTCTAACAATATACAAATTGCATTCGCATTGTTCCACGTGGAACACGCCTTCTTAAATAGACCGACTTAATACTTATCCACAATTTGTTAACAAATTGTGGATAAGTTGTACTATAAATTTTTACTTCATTGATTGTTCTACGTAGAACAATGATTCGTTTAAAATCAAGAAGGCGGACAAATCAATTGTCCGCCTTCTGCCTGATGGATGCAATTTCCTGTCAATCACAAACGCAATTGACCGCCCTATTTCAGTATACCGAAATGCATATCTTTTGTCATCATAAGATGAACCACAAAATGAAAAATCAACAGCTAATTCTTTATAATACAAATAATTAGCTGTCTTTCTTATCTTGAATCTTATCTACTCCGACTAAAAAATCCGGCTCTGAAATTGTCACGACCTTCACACCAGAAGAACCAGTCGTTTGCTGGTTGATTGTGTTTACAGGCGCACGCAGCGTCTTTCCTTGGCTCGTCATGCAGACAACTTCATCTGCATCCTTTACCGTTAGAATTCCAATAATTTCGCCGCGTTCCTCTATATTGCCGAATATTTTCTGTCCGCCCGTACCTCGTCCGTGCGGCTTGAAGTCTTCAAATTTGACGCGCTTGCCGTATCCTTTTTCTGTAAGCAGCAGGATGGATTCGTCTTCCTCGACTTTGACGGCGCCCGCCACTTCGTCGCCTTCTGAAAGCTTCAATCCCTTGATGCCGCGGCTCGCCCGCCCCATCGCACGAACCTCGTTCTCCGAAAAACGGAGCGCCTTTCCGCGGCGGGAAATCAACAGAATTTCTGACGAGCCGGTCGAAGAAATCGCGCTGATCAGTTTGTCGCCGGAATCCAATTTCAATCCGATGATTCCGCGGATTTTCGCATTGACAAATTCGCTTGCCTGAACTTTTTTGACAACGCCGTTCGCGGTCGTCATGAACAAATACACGTCGTCGGTAAATTCCTTCAAGGAAACAACTGTCGTAATCTCCTCGTCCGCGCCGATGGCAATCATGCTCTTGATGTGCGCTCCCCTGCTCGCCTTGGATGATTCAGGAATTTCATGAACTTTGATCCAATAGGCGCGTCCGAGCGTCGTGATGAACAACAGATGATCATGCGTCGAACCGATGAACAGCTGGTTCACATAATCGTCTTCCAGCAAGGATGTGCTGTTGCTTCCCTTTCCTCCGCGCTCCTGCTTTTTGTACGTGGAAACTGCGACACGCTTGATATAACCAAGTTTGGAAATCATGATGACCATTTCCTCTTCCTTAATCATATCTTCAACGTTGATGGCCTCGATTTCGTCCGCGACGATGTCCGTGCGCCGGTCGTCGCCGAATTTCTCCGCAAGGGCGTTCGTCTCATCCTTGATAAGCGCAAGGATTTTTTCATGATGCTCCAGCAAATCCCTCAGAT
>CAMWPF010000207.1 GCA_947176045.1 uncultured Treponema sp.
CCTTTTATCACCAAAATTCAGAAAAAACGAATTTAAATAGTGAGGATTTGAATTCCCAAAAACATTCCACACCTGGTCGCTTCCCACGATGTAGCAGTCCGCCTCCGGCGGGCTTTCTTTCAGCTCCGAATATGAGCGATAGATTTTTTCCGACTGAACGATGTATTTTGTGCGGAATTCATCGAACCTACGCCTGTGCTGTTTCTGCTCCGCCCGGCTGAGCCGTTTCCTATTTTTCAGATTCAGATAATTAAAAAGCAGGACGGGATTGAATGCCTTCAGAATTCGCTTCCAGAGCGGCGTTCTTACAAAATCATTTTCCGGGTTGTACCGAATCAAAAACGCGTCATGCCCGGCGTCGCGCAGGTATTTCTGCAACGCATAGCACTGGAGCAGCTGCCCGTAGTTGTCGGCAGACCACCAGAACGTGAGGATTCCGATTCTCAGTTTTTTTCCAGCCATACAGTAACGGCTGAAAGGAGGATTGATTCTTAGAAAGTTTTACTGGCTATGAAAACAGTTCGCTGTGTGAATTCAGCCTGAATGCAGTGAGCAGCAGCGCGTCTTTGTTCTTTGAGTAAATCAGCACCAGATCAGGCTTTATATGGCAGTCCCTGAAGCCCGCATAATCACCTTTCAGCGGATGATCCTTGTATTTCGGCTCAAGAATCTCACCGTTTGCAAGCCGGTTTATAACCTGTTTTGCAAGTGTTTTATCTGATTGTGATAATCTGGCATACTCTTTGTCAAAACGCTTTGTTGTGGCAATCCTATAGACCATGGGCGGCCTCGTACTCCTCCATGGAGGCATATGTCTTTAAAATGCCTTTTTCATGCTCCTTTAGGATTTCTGCCTGCTCCGCCTTCAGCTCATCTGCAAGAGAATGTTCTTTCTTTATGGAAACTTTTGCAGCCGGATGCAGCTTGCAGACGCTTTTTATGGCCGCAACAAGGGCATTGTCCGCATTCTGAATAGTCATATTGACAACCATATAAAAGTCCTCCATAAAAAAACTGTTCTTTCACAGCAAATGTAGCACAGCACGGCTTAAAAATCAATTATCCTTTCAGTTTGCCTCCTTGCATCACGTTTTTCATTTTCCGCACAAACCTCTCCCCAAAAACGCACCGCGCTGCTTTCAGGACAACGCGTTTTGCAGGCTTCGCCGCCTTCACGGCAAGCGAATCGCACCCGAACCTTCTGTACAGCCGGTCAATTCCGTGCCTGTCAAAATCCCTGTAGAACTGCGTCCGCTTCCTGTTTCTTGCAGGGCTTTCAAAATATGCCGGATTGCACTTCACTGCCGCGTGGAAGTCAACCTGCTCGCTGCGGAAGCCAGCCCTGCACGCATCAAGAAGCTCCTGTCCTTTCCCGCTCTGGACAATCACCAGCGATGTTCCCCTGTCGTCAAAGAAATCCGGGCAGATCTGCTCAATCCCCCAGAAATCGGCAACGGTCAAGTCCGATTTGTGGCGGTCTCCGCGGAACGGACAGTCGTAGCAACTTTCCCTGAGTGCATTGTCTTTCAAGAAAATCTGAAGGTATCTGTCTTTTGTAAGCGGCCGCCTGTATTCACTGTCATTCGCGAAAGTGAATGACAGTGAATACAGCTTCCAGCCGTCATTCTTCCGCCTGAAAGCTGTTTTCACGGTCCGCGAAGCGGACTTTTTTTCGCGGTATTTTATGTACTTCTGCCACAGTGCGGGCGAAGGCACTCCGTGGCAGATAAAATCAACTGCATAAAGATTTTCGTACTCTTTTTTCAAGAAGCCTTTTAGTCCGGCAACCTGACATGGCGTTCCTGCAAAAAGAACTTTCCGCCCATCTTCAAGAAATTTCTTACACTCGCTAAAGCTGTTTTCCGTCCGTGCCTGCACATACTTTGAGCCGCGGAATTTCTCCAGTTCCCCGGCGCAGTCCGTCCGGCTGAGCCTCACGGAAAAGTCTTCGTCAAATTCCGCGCCGAACACTATTCCGCCGTCTTTGATTATTTTTTCTGCAAGAACCGTAAACATTCCGCCGCTGGAGCTTTCCTCGCGGATTCTTTCACCGTTTGCAATGCAGGCAAATGCTTTCCGCTCTGAAAAATTTTCCCTGCCGGTTCCTGTGCTGTTTACCGGGCAGCTCTTCTCACACAAACCGCAGTTCACGCATAAACCATCATCAACTTCCGGATATAAAAATCCCTCATAATTTTCAGAAAGAGAAAGTGCTTTTTTCGGGCAGCACTGGACGCACGCGCCGCAGCCGGTGCATCTTACGGTCGGAAGACTAGGCATGGCGCAGCCTCCTTATTTTTTGAACCAATGCGTTCCGCTCGCTCCTGTTCATTCCCACAAAAAGGACAGACAGTCCGCACAGCACAACAGAAGAAAATCCCACCGCAAGAAACTCCACGGCCGTATTTTTAATCAGCATTTTCAGAAGCACAGGAACTGCCGCCGAACAGAGGCCTGCCTTCATCACAGGAAGCACAACCCGCCGGGCAAACGCCCTTAAAGAGAATTCCGTTAAATGCCTTACAATCAAAAGGCGCACGATAAACGCCAGAAGAGTAATGCAGACTGCAACAGCCATAACGCTGAAGGGCGGAGCACCACGTTTCAATACAGCGTATGAAACCGGCAGGTTCAGAAGCAGGATTCCGCCCACAGCACCCTGATACAGCCGTATCTTTCCCGTCGCCTGTGCGAGCGTCATGACCGGATAGCTTATTGAATCAATCACCGCGTCAATCAGGGCAAGCCGCGTAAAAACAGCGGCAAGGGGCGGCGGATTTTTAAGCCAGAGCCCTAAGACAAAATCCATCTCAAGCACAAGCGGAAGCGAAAAGACGTACATCAGGAAGAAAGTGATTTTGCAGCCGTAGAACACAAGGGAGATGCACTCGTCCTTCTGCTCCGATGCATAGCTTTTTATGATCTGCGGACGGACGGCAGTACTGAAATTTGCGGAGAAGCTCACAACCGCGCCGTTCACCTGCGAGGCAACAGCCCGGGCGGCGTTCACTACCGGTGTGAAAAATATATTTAAAAGAATGTCCGTCATTTGGTTTTTAAAGACCCCCACAAGCGAGCCGAACAGGTTCCACCCGGAGTACCCGACAATCTCCCTGAAAAGCCGCCCGTCCCTCACAGGGCGGAAGCGGCACTCCGCGTAGTTCCTGCGGCAGTAGAGCCGGTAGATTCCCGTGTTGACGAACGTCACCGCCGCAAGCAGGATTCCATAAAGCGCGAGCTTGTCGAACGGAAGCGCCCGCAGGACGAACACGGCCGCCAGCTTCAGCACCGCCTCCGCAATGCTCGCATACGCGTAGACATTCATGTTCTCGCGGGCGATTATGCACGCCATGTACGGTGTCGTCATCAACGTCAGAAGAAAGGAGACAGCCGCCGCCTGATAAATCACGTTCGCCGCCGCCGTCCGCTCCGGCGGAATCACCAGCCTGCTCTTCACGAACCACAAGCCCACTGTTTCCGCAAGGACAATGACGGCCGCTGCAATCAGAAGGTAAATCTGGAGCGTAACCGAGAAAGTCGTCCTTAGATGCTCCGTGTCGCCTTTCCCCAAGTCAAACGAAAAATACCGCTGGCTTGCCGTCGCCATCGCCCCGGAAAGGAAGCCCAGCATCGTAACCACGCCCGCAACCACGTTGTAGATGCCGTAGTCCTCCGCGCCAAGCGTATTCAGAACTACGCGCACCGTGTACAGGCTCACGAGCATTATGAGAATCTGCCGGAAGTAGAGGAAGAGCGTGTTCCGTGCGATGCGAGATGTGCTTGTCATAGTCCG
>CAMWPF010000208.1 GCA_947176045.1 uncultured Treponema sp.
GTACCGGACGCTCCTCCGGCATTGCAGGAAATGCAGCTTTCCGGCATCTTCCGCGACTCCCCCTCATCGGACGGCGGCGCGTCCCCGCAAGACTCCCCCGGAGCCGTGCGCAGCGTCTCGGCGCACTTCCGCCATCCGGCGTGTCCCGACGTGAACATCACCATTTCCGGCGGAAGCCGCTTCTTCGGCTTTGAAATCGACATCATCGGCACAGAAGGCAGGATTCGGATCGGAAACGGCGTCTTTTCGTTCTTCCGCCGCGAGCAGTCCCGCCTCTACACAGGATTCTGGTCGCTCGCGCCGGACCGGAGCGTCCGCCGCCCCGCAAAGACGCGCTACTTTTCCAACATGGTCCGGAACGCCGCGGACTTCCTTGACGGCTCGGCGCCGCTGCGCTCGACGCTGGAAGACGGACTGCGGACGCTCGAAATTCTGGAAGCTGTCAAAAACGGGCTGGCATGATGGAGGGCGCGCTTGAGCAGGGAACCAGACTGATCCACGGGGCGTACTGCATTCCCGGCCCGACGAACGTCGGAGCAATCGTCGGCAACTCCGGGCGGAGCGCGGGAGCGGCGGCGGACATCTACCTCGTCGATTCGGGCATGAATTCCGCCGACGCCGAACGGATCTGCGGCGCGCTGCACGCGCTGTTTCCTCCCGAGGCAGGCGGATTCCGCGTCAAGGCGGTCGTCAACACACATTCCCACGCGGACCACGCAGGCGGAAACGCATGGTTCCAGCGCACGTCCGGCTGCGAAATCTGGACGGCGCGCGGAGAGACGGGAAGCCTGCTCAATCCGCAGGTGCAGGCCGCCGTCGCATGGGGCGGCAACCCCGTCGCGGAACTGAAGACGCCCTACCTCGCCGCCGAACCCTGCACGCCGACAAGAATCATCGCGGAAGGCGCGCCGGAGCACCTTTCCGACGGCGGGCGGCTCGACTTCATTCCGCTTCCCGGACACTACTTCGACATGACGGGCGTGCGCTACACCAACAGCCGCGGAGAGGCGGCGCTCTTCGTCGGAGACGCCGTATTCGGGCGCGCGCACATACTCAAATACTGGATTCCCTTCCTGTACGACGTCGGCGCGTTCAAGGCGACGCTCAGAAAGCTCTGCCGGACGGCGGCGGACGTCTACATTCCGAGCCACGGCGTGCCGGTCCCCCGCATCGACGAGACGGCGGAGCTAAATGAAATCGCCGTCCGCTCCACGGAGGCGAGCATTCTGAAGGCGCTCGACGGCGCGCCGCTGACGCATGAAGAAATCCTCAAGCGCGTCGCAGATCAGAACGGCATACGCCTCAAGACGGCGCAGTACGTCCTCATCGGCTGCACGCTGCGCGCCTACCTCGTCCACCTTGCGGAAGCAGGAAGGATCACATATGGAATGCGGGAGAACCGGCTGCTCTGGCATCTCGCGGACGAACCGCCGCGGCGCTAGCCGCCGTCAGACAATCTGCGCGAGCAGCCCCGAAATGCTGAACGCATGGTCGCCGATCTTCTCAATCTGGCGAACCAAGTCGAGGTACAGCAGCTCCGCCTTGACGTTGGCGCCGCCTTCCAGACGCTTGCGCGCGACCTTCTTCAAATTCTTGCGGTACAAGTCGATCTGATCTTCCAGCTCCGTCGCGAATTCGAGCTTCACGGCGTCCAGATGCTTGTTGATGTTGATTCTGATGAACTGGAGGAACTGCCGCGCCAGCTCCACGTATGGAATGAAGCGGTCCATGTCCTCCTGCGGAAATTTCATCTTCTTCTCAATGCTGCGCTGCAGGAGGATCGCCGCCGCGTAGCATTCGTCGGTCATCGCCTCAAGGTAGTCGGTGATCTGCACCATGACGGAAAGGTTCGAGCGCTGGTTTTCGGTCACCGGAAGATGCTCGCAGTTTATGATGTAGCGCACCAGCTGCTCGTGCATCTGGTCGCAGTAGTCCTCCGCGGATTCCAGCGGCGCGATATGCTCATCGATGAACGGCTGGGAGCGGTTCATAAATCCGGACTGAAGCCGGTCGAGCATCGTCGTAACGACGTCCGTCATGTCCGCAATCTCCTTTTCCACGCGGACGATGTGCATCGCGGCGGACTCCTTGCCCACCGTCGACTCCTGAAAGTCAAGATGGTAGAATTTCAGATCCTCCCGCTTGCCGTCCTTGATGATGATTTTGGAAAGCCGCACAATCTGATCCACAAGCGGCAGGAGGACGAGCGTCGTCAGCGTCTTGAACACTGTATGCAGCATGGAAATCCTGATGGCGATGTTGTCCCCCGGCGTCATGAACGAAACGAGCGCCAGCAGCGGCCTGAAGAAGACCAGCGCGAGCGCCGTTCCGAACACATTGAACGCGACATGGATGACGGCGGCGCGGCGCGCGTTCGCGGAAGCGCCGATGGAGGCGAGCACCGCATCAATCGTCGAGCCGATGTCGCTTCCCAACGTCATCGCCGCGGCGACCTCCCACGTGACGACGTTGTTGAACGCCATCGCGATGACGATCGTCGTGAAGGCGCTCGAAGAGTGCATGAGCATCGTGATGAGGATGCCGGTAACAAATCCAATCAGAATGGAAAGGACGCCGAGGTTTTGGATTGTCTGGAAGAAGCGCAGGTCGGCGGGATCGAACGAAAACGCCTCTTTGAGTCCGCCCAGTCCCAGGAACAGCAGTCCGAAGCCCATGACCGCCTCGCCGATGTTCTTGCATTGCTGCGCCTTCAGGAACGTCAGGAAGAAGCCCACGCCGAACACCGGCACGGCGAAATTGGAAATGTTGAAGTTGAAGCCGAACAGCGAGACAATCCACGCGGTGATCGTCGTTCCGATGTTCGCGCCGAAAATCACGCCCACCGACTGGGCAAGCGACAGCAGCCCCGCATTGACGAATGAAACGACCATGACGGTCGTCGCGCCGGACGACTGTATCAGCATTGTGATGACAAGCCCCGTCAAAAGCCCCATGAAGCGGCTGTCCGTCATCCGTCCGAGCGCGTATTGCAGCTTTTCGCCGGCGCTCTTCTGCACGCCGTCGCTCATAAGGCGCATTCCGTACAGCAGGAAGCCGAGGCTGCCTAAAAACAATAAAACTGCTTGCACTATAGCCACGGTCACATTCTACCCGAAACGACCTTGAAATACAAGGCTTCCGAAAACCGCGCCAGCTTCCGCCGTCAGTCCCAAGGCGGCGGCCGTCAGTCGAATCCCGGAACTGGAACCGACTCGTCCCACCCGTCCACGATCTGGATGCCGCTAGACGTTCCGATGCGGTTCGCGCCGGCGGCGAGCATCTCCGCCGCGGCCTCTGCGGAACGGATGCCGCCGGACGCCTTCACTCCGAAGTCCGCGCCCACCGTCCGGCGCATGAGTCCGACGTGGCGCGCCGACGCGCCGTTAGGCAGCGGATTTCCCGCACCGTCCTTCGGCGCGGCGAACCCCGTGGACGTTTTCACAAAATCGGCTCCGGCGCGCACGGCGCACAGGCAGCATGTCCGGATTTCCGCGTCCTCCAGAAGGCACGTCTCCAAAATCACCTTCACGACGATCTTCCTTTCCATCCCAACGAATTCCGCGGCGGCTTCCTGCACGCTCCGCACGACGCCGTAAATATCAAGCTCCACGTCGGAAAACCGGCAGTCCTTGACTGCGCCGACATTGAGCACCATGTCGACTTCCGCAGCGCGGTTGGGGACCGGGCGCGCCGCCTCCGACGCCTTGGCCTCCGCGGGCGTCGGGCCCAGCGGAGGTCGGACGACCGTACACAGCTTCACGCGGCCTCCCGGGAGGTCGTTCGCCG
>CAMWPF010000209.1 GCA_947176045.1 uncultured Treponema sp.
ACGATATTCGCCTTAGTCTCGTGGGCTCGGATATGTGTATAAGTGACAGGCCTCTTCCCTCGTCTTTCCGATGACAAGGTCGAGCATCATGTCGCAGGACGCTTGTGAAACCGCGCACCCGCTTCCTGTAAAAGAGCCGTCCGTAATGACGCCGTTTTCATCGACTTTCAGATTCAACGTAATGTTGTCGCCGCAGCTAGGATTGACGCCGTCCAAGGAAGCGGTGGCGTCCGCCAATTCCTTCTTGTGCGAAGGGTTCAAGTTGTGCTCGTTCAAAATCTCGCGGTACAGTTCCTTAGTTTCCATATCCCATCCATTCCCGTACGTGCGCAAGCTTTTCCGCAAAAATGCGGACCTCCGCCTCCGTATTGTAAAAATACACGCTCGCCCGCGCCGTCGCAGGTACGCCCAGATAGTCGCCCAACGGCTGCGCGCAGTGGTGTCCCGCCCTGATGGCAATGCGCTCGCTGTCCAAAACGGCCGCGATGTCATGGGGATGCACATCGGCAATCGTGAACGTTACGATTCCGCAATGCTTCGAACTGTCGGGACTGCCGATGATTGAAACAAAGGGAATCCGGCGCATTTCATCCATGAGGAGCGCCGCAAGGCGGTTGTCGTGCGCCGCTATTTCGTCCAAGCCTACGTCCTGCACATATCGGACGGCGGCGGCAAGCCCCACCGCTCCGGCGGCGTTGACCGTTCCCGCCTCGAATTTATAAGGAACCTCCGTCCATGTCGCGCCGTCCCGCGTCACATATTCAATCATTTCGCCGCCGCGAAGGAACGGCGGCATGGCGTCCAGCAGCGCCTTTTTTCCGTACAGCACGCCGATTCCCATCGGGCCGCACAGCTTGTGTCCGCTGAACGCAAAGAAATCCGCGTCCAGCGCCTTGACGTCTACGGGAATATGCGGAACCGACTGCGCGCCGTCAACGACCGCCACTGCGCCGACCGCATGGGCGCGCCGCACGATTTCCTTCACGGGATTGGTTACGCCGAGGACATTGCTCACCTGCGCAATGGCGACCGCCTTGACCCCCGGCGCAATCTTGTCTAATTCCGCCGCCGGAAATTCCCCCGTCGCCTTGTCGCACTCCAAGTACACAAGCTCCGCGCCGGTCTCGCGGCACGCCATCTGCCACGGCAGGATGTTGGAATGATGCTCCATAATCGAAACGGCGACCTTGTCTCCTGCGTGCAGGAAGGCGCGCCCCCAGCTGTATGCGACAAGGTTCAGCGATTCCGTGGCGTTGCGCGTGAAGACAATTTCGCAGTCCTTCGCATGGATGAATTCCGCGACGGTGTGGCGCGCGTCCTCATACGCCTCGGTCGCCCTGCTGCTCAAGTCGTACAGCCCGCGCAACGGATTCGCATTGTTCTCGCGGTAGAAGCGGGAAACCGCCTCTATCACCGAAAACGGACGCTGCGCAGTCGCCGCGTTGTCAAAATAAATCACATCTTTGTTCTGATCTTCCGAAAAAATCGGAAAGTCGTCTCTATAACAATGGCTCATGGTCTCCAAACGCTCCGTCCAAGCACTGCTGCACCGCGGCCGCCGTCCCCTCATCTGGAATGCGGGAAAGCGCCCTCTGAATTTTCGCCCGCGCGACAAGCCGCTCCGCCGCCTGCCGGCCGATTCCCCGCGCCTGCATATAGAACAGCATTTCCTCTGAAAGCCGCCCGATGGTCGCGCCGTGCTCGCCGGAAACATCCTCCTCGCCGCACAAAATCAACGGAATCGACTTGTTCACTGCATCCGGGGAGAGCAGCAGCACTTCCTCCTGCTCCTCTCCGACCGCACCGGAGCAGCCGTTCTGAAAGTCAATCGTTCCGCGGTACGTCTTGCGCGCGCGTCCGCACAGCGTTCCGTCGACCGCCATGCTGCTCGACGTCCTTTTTCCTGTGTGCGTGACGATATAATTCATATCGAGCAGCTGGCCGCCGCTGCACAAGTACGCAGTATCGGAAGAAAACGACGACTGGAATCCAGAAAGCGCCGCCGCGACGCCCACATACGTTTCCGCACCGCCGAGGATCACGTGCGTCACCTCGACCGTTCCGCCATCCGAACAGACGGCGCTGGTGTCGTCCAGCTGCACGAATCCTCCGCCCAAAAGCTGAACCTTCACCAGATGAATATGCGCGTTCCGGGCGGCGCACAGCTTCGTCCGCATCGCCGAAAATCCGGCGGCATCACGCGGCGAACGGGAAACGACAATCACCGTCAGCGACGAATTTTCCTCCGCGCGGACAATCTGCGTGCAGGCGGCGCTTCCGCCGTCCTTCCAGTCGTACGAAAGGACGACGGGAGCGCTGTTCCGGGCGTCCCTTTCCGCCGTCAGCGCCACGCCGTTCTTTCCGGCATCCGCAAAAAAAACAGACGCGCCGCCGCCCAGACCGGTCGCGCCGGAAAACGGCGCAGCCGGAGCCGCCCGATATATGATGCCGCTGCCCACGCCGGAAACAGCCGGCCGTATTTCGCCGTCCGGCTGAGCGTCCGTCCTGACGACAGCCTCGTTCATTTTCAGCCAGTTCCATGTCGGAACTGGAATCGGATTGACAACCGCCTCCCGCTTCTTTCCTTCGTCCATGCCGCACCGCCCGCTACAGCGTCCCTTTCATTTCGAGACGAATGAGATTGTTCATTTCCACCGCATATTCCAGCGGCAGCTCCTTGCTCACCGGATTGGCGAACCCGCTCACAATCATGGAGCGCGCCTCCTCCTCGCTGATGCCGCGCGACATCAGATAGAACACCGCGTCGTTGCTGATCCTCCCGATTTTCGCCTCATGACCGACGTCCGCGTCGTCCGTAAGGACTTCCATCGCCGGAATCGTGTCGCTCCGGGATTCGCTGTCAAGCATGAGCGACTGGCAGGACACGGAGGCCTTGCTGCCCGCCGCCTCCCTGCCGATATAAATCGCAGAACGGTACGTGCTGATGCCGCCGCCTTTTGAAATCGACTTCGTCGTGATGACGCTCGACGTATCCGGCGCGAGGTGCTCCATCTTTGCGCCGGTGTCCAGATTCTGCCCGGCGCCGGCGAACGTGATTCCCGTAAATTCCGCGCGCGCGTTGCGCCCCACCAAGTCGCTCTCCGGATACAGATATGAAATGTGGGAGCCGAACGAGCCGGAAATCCATTCGATGCTGCCGTCCTCCTCCACGCGCGCCCGCTTCGTGTTCAAGTTGTACATATTCTTCGACCAGTTTTCGATGGTCGAATAGCGCAGGCGCGCGTTCTTCGCGACGAACAGCTCGACGCAGCCGGCGTGCAGGTTCGCGACATTGTATTTCGGCGCGGAACAGCCTTCGATGAAGTGAAGCTCCGCGTCCTCCTCCAGAACAATCAGCGTATGCTCGAACTGCCCGGCGCCCTTCGCGTTGAGCCGGAAGTAGGATTGCAGCGGAAAGGAAAGATGCACGCCGCGCGGCACGTAGACAAAGGAGCCGCCGGACCACACCGCACCGTGAAGCGCGGCGAACTTGTGGTCGTCCGGCTTGACGAGCGTCATGAAATACGACTTGACGACCGGCCCCCATTCCTCGCTCTTGAGCGCGCTCTCAAAATCAGTGTAGACGACGCCCTGCTTCGCGACCTCGTCCCGCACATTATGGTACACCAGCTCCGAATCATACCGCGCGCCGACGCCGGCAAGCCACGGCCCCTCAGCCTCCGCGATGCCGAGCTCTACAAACGTGGCCATGATGTCCAGCGGAACGTCCTTCCAATCCCCCAGCATCTCCGCGTTCGCACGCACGTAGCCCGCAACCTGCTC
>CAMWPF010000210.1 GCA_947176045.1 uncultured Treponema sp.
GTCCGCCGATGAAGCCCCCGTGATAGGACATTCCTGCAAGTCCGGTGAAGTTGCCGTTCGTGTCGAACGGCCAGAAAATCAGCCACGGCTTGCGCCAGTACAATCCGCTCGTGTCATAGACGAGCGCCGAAAAAACGCGCGCACCAACCAGCAGGAAGACGATTCCCGTCGCCATGAAGCTGAACACATCGTCTTCCGTTGCCGTATAATTCGCGCCGTTCAGCATTCCTTCCTTTGTAATTCTTTTGAGAACCGCAAATGCCGTTCCGAACGCGAAAATGTACATCAGCCCGTACCAGCGCAGCAGCCCCAGAACAGGAACGCCGGGAAAAATCTCGGGATGAATCCAAGACGGATAATTCAAATAAAGCGGCAAAAACATCTTCAAACCGTGAACCCCTGCTTTGCAGCGCGGACAATCTTCGACTTCAAAAGCAGATTCTCCTTTTTGAGCTGCGCAAGCTCATACTGCTGCGTCTTAATCATTTCGATCAATTCTCCAGTGGAAAGCTGCCCGCTGCCGACCAAATCATCGATTCCCGAAAGCTTCAACCGGTAGTCCGCCGCAGCGTCTTCCTCCGCCAGCTGGAATGTCGCCGCGGAATCCATCGTCGCATTGAACTCCTTGTCGAACTGGCGCGGCTCGGCGGCAATCACTTTTTCCGCAATCCGATAAATCGCCTGCGCCAAAACAGAGCGCGGCTTGTAGATGATGACCGGCAGCCGCGACGCCAGCGCCTTGTCCTGCAATTGATCGCGGTACATCAGCCCCAGATATTCCAGTTCAAGCCCCAGATACTGGCTGCACGAATTGCGGATCCGCTGCGCCCGATCCGCGTCTTTCGGATCATCAATCATGTTCATGACGAGGCGCGGACGGAACTGGTTCATGCGCGACACGAAAAGCTTCGTATTTTCCGGGTCGATTTTTTCTAGTTCTGAAACAAGCCGCGGAATGTACAGGCTTTTCAGCGTGTCCGAACTTTTTTTGAGCGACTCAATCAGCATATAGCCCGGCGTTCCGCGCTTGAATGTCGTGTACATGAGCCGGAAGACGGAATTCTTCAAAAACAGATAGCCGTCCAGCGTCGCGGTAACAGCCGGAGACGTAACGATGATGCCTTGCGGCGACTGGAGGAACATATCCAGAATAATCTGGTGCGTTCCAGCGCCCAAATCAAGAATCAAAAAGTCCGCGTCAATGCTGTGGAAATTCCGCACCAGCTTCGCCTTCTGCGCCGCCTTGAGCGATGTAAGCCCCGGAATCTGGCTGTCTCCAGCGATAAAGCTGACGTTCTCATATTCCGTCGGCTCGATGACGCTCTGGAACGGCGTCTTGTCCGTCAGATACGTGCCGATGCTGTTCTTGCGGACTGTCTGCCCGATTGCAAGATGCAGGTTTGAAGCGCCCAAATCCAAATCCGCAAGGACAACCCGCTTTCCCGCCTGGCCGAGCGCGATGGCAAGATTTGCGGACAGGAGGCTTTTTCCGACGCCGCCCTTTCCGCTGGCTATAGGAACAATTTGCATTTTTTCATTATAGCACATGACGCGATTTCTGAACAGACAGCCGCCGGGAACGCCGCCGCGCCTGCACGCCCCCTGCCCAGCGTTAAAACAACAAGGGCGCGGAAAATTCCGCGCCCTTGTTACGGCTCAAACGGCTATTTCGCGCGCTCCACAAAGGAGCCGTCGCGGGTGTCGATTACAATCTTCTCGTCCGTGTTGATGAACAGCGGAACTTTGACTTCGATGCCGGTGTCCAATGTCGCCGGCTTGGTCGACTTGCCGCTCGTATCGCCCTTGATGCCCGGCTCGCAATACGTCACCGTCCGCACAACGTTGATCGGAAGCACGATTCCAACCGGCTTGCCCTCATAGAACGTAATTTTCACTTCAAGATCATCTTCCGGAGAAACATATCCGGCGTTGTCGCCCAAATCGGACTTCGCAATTTCAAACTGCTCGTATGTTTCCTGATCCATGAACACATACGTCGCGCTGTCGCCGTCTCCGTCGATATACGAAAGCTTTGTCGTGTGGTCGTCAAGATCAACATCGTCAAATTTCTCACCGGCATCCAGCCCTAAATCCATCGTCTGCCCGGTAACCAGATTCTTCACGCGGAGGTTCGTGACCATTCCGGCACGGCCGGAGCGTTGTCCGAGCATCTTCTGAACAATCAGCGGCGCATTTTCATACATGAATGCGGTTCCGACTTTCAACTGTGATGTTACTAACATATATAACCCCTAAAAAAGATTTTCAAGCAAAGCCCTGCACGCAAGGCCGCAGACGCAACGGATTCCGCGCCCTGCTGAATCTACAGCATACCGTTTTTCTGCATAAAAGTCATCAGGCGGGCGGCAAGGTCGCCATTTTTTTTAAGCCGTTCGGAAAACGCCTGAAACCCGGAACGCAGGCGTCCATACGCCTGCAAGAACGCACCGACCGCCGAATACAAGTCCCCGCCATGCGAACCACCGCCAGCACTGCCGCCTTCGCTGCAACTAGCGGCGGCGCTGACGCATCCTCCGTTGACGGAAAGCCAGCACCGCTCCACCACGGCAAATTCTTTCGGTGCGAAAAATCCGCGCATCCGATCCAACAGCGCGCGCACCTTCACCAGTTGATACGATTCGCTCTGCGGATATGCCTGCCACACGAACGGCGTTCCGCACAAACACGCGCGGGAAAGCGAATCCTCGCCGCGCACGAACAGCAGCTGCGCACGGCACAACAGGCGGTCCCATTCTTCCTGTGGCAAAAATGGAATTTCCTGCACCGGAAACGACCTTCCGCACAATTTCCACGCCTCCATGAACGACGCGCGGCCGGCTCCCTCCGCAACCAGCACCTTCCGATTTGAAGGAGAAAAATCCTGCAACGCCCGGACAACAGGACTCCAATCCTTCTCATAGCAGAAGAACAGCACCGTAAAATCAGAATCTGCCGCCAACGGCGCTGCGGGCGCCTGCAAAAACGGCTCGTCCAAAATCAAGCCGCCCGTCTTTTCCGTAAAGCCGGGCATGAAATTCACTTTCGGAACGCGCGCCGAGCGCGTCAACGACTGCAAGCCATGAAATGTTTCCGCGTAATCTTCCGCCGTCAGATAATCAATCATGATGATGTGGACGAGGTTCGGAACAGTGCGCTCGAACAGCAGGCAGTCCAGCCAGTCCGGGCGTCCGCATTGGAAACATTCCAGCACAATCCGCGGCGGCTCCGCCGTAAATGCCTCCATGCACACCGACGGCGCGTTCCAGTCGAAAATCTGCCAGCCGCCGTGCTCCTGCCGAGCCGCAGCCGCATCCACACCGGGCGCAAGTCCGGCAAGCGCCGCGACATTGTCCGTCACAATCCGAATCCGCACCGAATCCGGCAGCGCAGACAGCGCCCGCGCCAAACGGTACACAAATCCAATGTCGCCGAAATTGTCAACAACCTTGCACAGAAGCGTGATATCCGCCGTTTTTTGCCGCATGGCACCATTCTACCGGGGCGGAAGCGCAATGTAAACAAACGGCAGGGCGTTCCGTACGCATTTTACAAAAATGCATATTTTTATAATGAAAAATTGTTCAAAACCGCTTGATAGTATGTTATACTATATATGCATGGTTCGGATTGGCCGTCAGTATCAGATATTGCACGTATCTTTCTCCCTTATGCTCATCTGAACCATGCATACGGAAGGGGGCTGCCTGAAAATCAGGGAGCCCCCTTCCGTATAGCAGCACTGTAGAAATATGTCCGCTAGAACCGCGCACG
>CAMWPF010000211.1 GCA_947176045.1 uncultured Treponema sp.
GCTGTATGAGGCGCAGACGGCGGAAATCACCGTGAACGTGATGGCGCAGGACGACGGCAGCGCGCCCGCTGAAGCCAAGGCTGAAAAGGAAAAGGCTGGAACTCCTGCGGAAGCGGCTCCGGTAGAAGGCGGCGCTTCCGAAAGCGCCGCGGAAGAAGAAGCAGAAGAAGGTCGTTCCGAATAATCGGACGGCGTTCCTGCCAATTGTAATTGTAGCGGGCGGAGGATGAAGCCATCTTCCGCCCGCTGTGTCTTTAAACAACAGCATCCTGTTGTGGATATCCTGTGGATATTCTGTGCATAGATGGAGAAGGCGATGGAGCTGAAGGACAAGGTTCCTCCGCACAATATGGACGCCGAGCAGGCGACGCTTGGCGCGCTGCTGCTCGACTGGGGCGCCATGTCGGAAGTCATCTTGAAGCTGAAGGCGGACCGCTTCTATTCGTTCCAGAACCAGGTGATTTATGACGCGATGACGATCCTGTTCAAGCAGAACGTTCATGGCGACACGCTGACCATCATCAACGAGCTGACGAAGCTCGGCAAGCTGGAGCAGGCGGGAGGCGCGGCCTACATCGCCTCCCTGACGGACGCCGTTCCGACAAGCGCGAACGTCGGCTACTACGTCGACATCGTGCTGGACTGCGCCATCCGCCGCGATTTGATAAGGCTGGCGGCGGAGCTGCGGGCGTCGTCCTTCGACGAGATGAGGAACAGCAAGCTGCTTCTGGAAGAGGCGGAAAAGAAGATCTTCAGCCTGACGGACAGCAGCAGCCTGATGCAGATCCACGAAATGAAGGACGTCGTCTATTCTTCCATCGAAACGATCGAAAACCGGTACAAGAACAACTCAGAACTGACCGGAGTTCCATCGGGCATCGCGCACCTCGACACGATGACAAGCGGCTTCCAGAAGTCGGACCTCATCATCATCGGCGCGCGCCCGTCCATCGGAAAGACGGCGTTCGCCCTGTCCATGATGCAGACGATTGCGGTGGAGCGGAACATTCCCTGCGGCTTCTTCTCGCTGGAAATGTCGTACCAGTCCATCGGAATGCGCCTCCTCGCGCAGATTTCGCGCATAAACAGCGGGAAGCTCCGCAACGGCGCGCTGAGCCTCGCCGACTTCCAGAAGCTCCAGGATGCGGCCGGAAAATGCTACACGGCGCCGCTGTACATCGTCGACACGCCGAATATGCAGCTGCTCGACCTGCGCGCCATGGCGCGTCGAATGAAGGTCAACCAGGGCGTGCAGATCATCTTCATCGACTACATCGGCCTGATTACGACGGAAAATCCAAACGCGCCGGTCTATGAAGCCGTCTCCGAAATCTCAAAATCGCTGAAGGCGCTTGCGCGCGAGCTTGACATTCCGATCGTCGCGCTGTGCCAGGTCGCCCGCGAGGCGGAGGGCAGCGAGCCGAACCTCGCCCAGCTGCGCGGTTCCGGCTCGATCGAGCAGGACGCCGACGTCGTCCTGTTCCTGCACCGCGACAGGAAGGTCATGGAGGACAAGAATCCCGTCCAAGAGGCGAAGTGCATCGTCGCCAAGCAGCGGAACGGCGCCACCGGCGACGTCGAAATGATGTTCTTTTCATCATTCACCAAATTTGAGAACAAGGCTCAAGAATAACCGGGCGCCTCACGAAAGGCTGCGCAGGAGCGCGAGGCTTCCCATGTTGTAGCAGAAATGGGCGAGGACGCCCGGCGCAAGACGCCCCGTCCGGCAGAAGCACCGGCGCAGGAAGACGTGCGCGGCGGCGGCGTTGACGACGGCTGGCGCGCCAAGATAGCGGTGCGCGGACGCAAACAGCGCGGCGGCGGCGCATTCTGAAAGGATGCTGATGGCGGCGCAGGCGCGTCTTTTTGAAGCCTGCACTGCGCCAGCCTGTCCATCCCGGCGCGGCAGGAGGCGGAGCAGCATGCAGGCGAGGGAGTCCGGCAGGAACGCGCGGTAGACGGCTTCTTCGGAAGCAGCGGAAAGGAAGAAGGTCGCGGCGCACAGCAGGACTTCCGCAGGAGATGCAGGAAGCAGCTCGTCAAAATCAGAAATCCCTCCAGAATACGCGCCGAAAAGCGCGCCGATTTGCAGGACGGCGGCGCACACGCACAGCCAGCCGAACGCAAGAAGTCCGCTTCCGACGGCAGTCACGGCAGAGCAATTCCTGCGGGCTGCCGCGCCGAAGAATTCCGGACGGAGCCGGCGCGCGGCGGAAAGGCAGAGCAGGGCGGCGGCGCAGTGCAGAAGGTGGCGGAACAGGAGTTCTGTGGAAAAAAAGGCCGCGCCTTCCGCACGCGGAGCTGCCAGCGGCGGAAGGATGAACACGGCGGCGGCAAGCAAAAAAAGCGCGGTTTCCGCGAAAAAAGAATGTAATTTCATGTGCAAGTATGATATTATAGGAGAGAGGTGTCTTTGTATATATGGTTGCGTTGATTGCGTTCATCATCCTTGCGGCGCTCGCCGGCGGATTCGCGAAGCTGTATGCAACATTCCGGGTGCAGATCCACTTCTATCTGACCGGACTGGATGAAAAATTTTCGCTTCCTGAAATCGCCATGCTTTGGAACGTCGCCCAGCTGTGCAATTTGGACGAACCCATATCCCTGTTTATTTCGATGCCGTCGCTGACGCGCTGCATTTCCCAAATCAAATCCCAGGCGGAAGTGGCAGGAACCGAAAATTCGGAGAAAATGCAGAACCTGCTTTCCAAGCTGTACTCGTTCCGGACAAAAATTGAAAAGGCGGCGGACAAAAAGCGAGGGCTGGACTCGACCCGCGCGCTAGACGTCGGACAGAAGCTCCGCATCGTGCTTCCCGGAAAGGGCGTCTTCTTTTCTGAAATTGTAAATACAGGCCGGGAGCTGACAATCCGGCTTCCCACGCAAAAGGACATCATTACAGTGGAAGGCAAGGACTGGCTTCAGCAGACAATCAGCGTCTATCTGTGGCGCACCGGCGACGCGCGGTATGTGTTCGACACGGCGGTCTTGGGGCAGGGGCTGTTCCTTGGAAAGCCGGCGCTGTACTTGCAGCATTCCTCGAATTTGCTGCGGACGCAAAAGCGCAACGCCGTCCGAGCAAAATGCCACGTCTTCGCAAGCCTGTACATCCTGAAGGACAAGAACATCGACTACAACGTGATTGAAACAAAGCCGGGGTACAAGTGCCTGCTGGAGGACATTTCCGAAAGCGGCGCGTTGATACGGATCGGCGGCAAAGGCGTTCCGAACCTGCAGCTCCGGCTGCAATTCCAGCTGCAAAACAGGCTTGTCGTCATGTTCGGAATCGTGCGGACAGTGGAATACAATCAGGAGGCGCAGCAGTCGCGGCTGCATTTTGAGTGCATCCACATTGATCCGGCGATGAAGAACCAAGTGCTCAGCTACGTCTACAACATCCTTCCGCAGAACGAAAAGGACATCTACGACGCCATCTCCTATACGACGGTGGACGAAAAAGAGGACGAGGCGCACGCCGCCGCCGGAGGTACGGAGCCGCCTGCCGCGGAAGAAGGGACGGACTCCGAAAGCATGCCGCCGCAAGGCGCAGGTGCGGAGCCTGCTCCGCAGGATTTAATGGACAGCGATGGAACGGAGGAATACGAACATGAAGAAATCTGACGGAGGAGCCAGCCGCAGTTCCGGCGGAAAAGGTGCAGGCAGCGCCGCCGCCTGCATATGCACGGTGCTGCTTGCCGCCGCTGCCGCAGTTCCGGCGGTTTCAGAAGCATCGGAAATTCAGAAGAAGTTCATCCGCGGAA
>CAMWPF010000212.1 GCA_947176045.1 uncultured Treponema sp.
CCCGTCGATCTTGTTCACTTCCGCCAGCGACTTTCCGTACCGCGTTTCGATTTCTGCAAGCTCACCGTAGGAAACGTTGTCCGCCTTGACCGTAATGACGCTGCCGGTGATGGATTCAATCTTACTGTATACTTTGTTCATAATTATTCACCATCCTTGAGCATTTCCGCAGCTCCCGCCTGCACAACTCCATTTTTGGAGGCATACAGCTCGTCGATTTCCCGTTCCTTCGCACTGAATCCCTCAGCCTGCCAGACAATGTAGTTCCAGTCAAGGAATTTCTGGCGCAGCTGGTTGAAGAACGTGCGGGCGTCGTCTTTTGTTTCAAGCGCAAAGTCCGAACACAGGACGGTCAGCACCTTCTTGAACGTATACGTCTGCCGTTCGACGGTAACCGCCGAATCAACCTCATCGAAGGAGTTCTGCTGGAAATAAACGGCGTCCAAAAATTCGCTCTTCATGTACAGGACGAAATCTTCTGTTGTCGTTCCTTCCTCGCCGACGACCTTCATCATCTGGTTGACTTCAACGCCGCCCTTGTAAATGGCGCGCGCCGCCGACACCCAATCCTCACGGATGACGCTCTTGTACTTCGACCATGAGCCGATCGGATCGATCGCCGGAAATTTGCGGGCGTCCGAACGCTCGCGGGTCAGACCATGGAACGCGCCGACAACCTTCAGCGTCGCCTGCGTTACCGGCTCCTCGAAGTTGCCTCCGGCAGGAGAGACGGTTCCGCCGATTGTAACTGAACCGGTCGAACCGTCGCGGAGCCGGACGTATCCGGCGCGCTCATAGAACGCCGCGATATACGACTCAAGATATGCCGGGAACGCCTCTTCGCCCGGAATCTCTTCCAGACGGCCGGACATCTCGCGGAGCGCCTGCGCCCACCGGGACGTGGAATCCGCAAGCAGGAGGACGTTCAGTCCCATCTGCCGGTAGTATTCCGCCAGCGTCACAGACGTATACACGGAAGCCTCGCGGGAAGCGACCGGCATGGACGACGTATTGCAGATGATGACGGTCCGCTTCATCAGCGACTCTCCTGTGCGGGGATCCTTCAATTCGGGGAATTCCTTGATCGTTTCGACGACTTCTCCGGCGCGCTCGCCGCACGCCGCGATGATGACGATGTCAACGTCCGCATTGCGGCTCGTCGTATGCTGTATGACCGTCTTTCCTGCGCCGAACGGTCCGGGAATGCAGTACGTTCCGCCCCGTGCAACCGGGAAGAACGTGTCGATCAGGCGCGTCTTCGTCACCATCGTCTCTGTCGGCGCAAGGCGCTCCGCATAGCAGTCGACGGCGCGCTTGACGGGCCATTCGAAGCACATCGTGAGCTTCCGCTCATTCCCCTTTTCATCAGCAACCACCGCCATCGTGTCGTCGATGGCGTACGACCCGGCGGGCGTCACTTCCTTGACGGTATATGTTCCAAGCAGTCCGAACGGAACCAGAATTTTGTGCGTGAACGGCCCCTCAGGAACGCTTCCAATCGGATCTCCGCGCAGGACGACGTCTCCCGGCTTGACGGAAGGAGTCCATTCCCATCTCGCGCTCTTGGAAAGGGAGTCGACATACACGCCCCGTTCCAAAAAGAACCCCGCCTGCTCCGCAACCAGCGGAAGCGGATTCTGCAGGCCGTCATACACCTGTCCGAGCAGTCCCGGCCCCAGAAGCGCGGAAAGCAGGTTTCCGGTGAATTCCACAACATCGCCGGACTTGATGCCCTGCGTCATTTCATAAATCTGCATCTGGGCTGTGTTTCCACGGATGCGGATGACTTCGCCCTTCAGCTTCTTGCCTTCCACATTGACATAGCCGACTTCGTTCATGGCGATGGTTCCGTCAAATTCAACGGAAACCATGTTGCCATTGATGCCGACTACCTTTCCTTTCGTATCCGTCATATTGTTTCTCCAAGTATAGTATCATAGATTGCATGATAGGAATCAGAACCTTTTTCCTTATCAAATTTCCTCATCCGCTGTACGAGCAGCAGCCTGATTCCATACGCATACACAGCATCAATCGAAAAGGAATCCAACGGCTGCAAGCGGTTGAGCACGCCGAGCCGGTACTCGTACAGGAACTGCTCCGCAGCAAGCGGACTGCTCATTCCGACCGCAGTCCGAGCAGCCTGGACGACATCCGCCGTGCAGGAAACAGGAACAGGGCCCGCATCCTTCTTCATTTTCTGTGCGCGCACCTGCGCAAGCGCATAGCGGAGGCACCGCTCCTGCTCATACCAGTCGTCGAGAAAGGCGGAGCCAGTCGCAGTTTTTGTTTTCGGAGGCTCCAAAGAAAGGCTGTCCAAGACGGCAGCCTGCGCCTTGTCCAAGAAGCGGGAGCACACATCCCGGTAATAGCTTTCAGTTATCGGCAGCGCCGCCTTTTCGCTTGCGGCAGAAAGGTCGGGAAGCTGCGATATCAGATAATAATGCTCTTTCACACAGCGCTTCCTTTCGCCGCGTCCTTCATGATTCCGGCGATGCGCGGATTCAAATATGTGGAAAACAGCTCTGCGACGGCTTCCGCGGAATAATCATAGTAGGCCTCCCCGTTGTTCACACCGATGCGGAAGCCTGCGGAAAGCGACTTGTCGGCCTTCACCTCAAGTCCGGCGGCAATTTCCGACTTCAGCGCGGACTTCAGTTCGGCCTCCAACGCCTTGCAGTCCTTTTCGCTCAGAATGACAGATAGTCCCGCCGCATCGGAATTCTTGCTCCACGCCTTCACCGTCTCCGGCACGAGCGCCTTCAACACATCGCCGGTATACGCCTTCTCCGTCTCAGACTGGACGAGCGCATCCAATTCCGCAACGAGGGAATCCCTGAATCCCAGCAGCATGTTGCGGCTCGCCTGCGCCAAGGCATCCTCGCCCGCCTTTTCCAGACGGTCGATCTCGGCCTTCGCATTCCTCAGCAAATCGTCCGCCTTCTTCTGGGCATCCCCGATGATTGCGGCTGCCTTCTTCTCTGCCTCCGCGACAATTCCAGATGCAGCCTGCTCCGCGCTGGCGACGCCGTCCCGTTTAATCTTATCAATCAATTCTTGCAATTGGACATCCATGATTCAACTCCACTAAAATCTGACAATGATACATAATTTTAACTGCATTCCCTTATTTTTTCAACAGATATTTTGTTATTGCAGCATTATTTTTGGAGAAACAAAGGCAGATCTGCAGGACGGCGACCCTGGATTGCGGAGGGAACGGCGGCGCGCCGCAGGTCATATCCTGTTCGCCAGAGAAAGCGTCAGCTGCACTTCCGTCAACGAGCAGGACAGGCGCGCGGCGACATCGTCCACCGACAGCCCGGCGTCAAACAAGGAAAGGATCTCCGACTTCAAGTCCGTGCGGGGAACGACAGGCGTTTCCGAAACATACACTTTCGGAGCGACGACTGGAATTTCAGCATAAGACGCGCCGCTTTCAGTCATGACGACTTCAGTCCGTCCGCCGACAGGAGCCGCCCGGTCATCAAACAGGGTGTTCTGCGCATCCTGCCGCACCGCGCCGGCGCCGCCCTTCGTAAGGGACACCGCGTCATCAGGACGGACAGTCCTGCCCGGAATTCCGTACGCCGCGGCGGCGCGTCCGGCCGCAGCGCCTGATTTTTTTGGAACAGAGCCGGCGACCGTCGTCTTGAACGCCGACAGCGCGGCGCCCTTCGACTCCAAGCTGTCCATGAGCTTGATCTTTCTGTCGGCCTCCGCAACCAAGGCGTTCAGCCTTCCAATCCGGTCGTCAA